>CAWDPB010000099.1:0-5612 GCA_963804075.1 uncultured Acidobacteriaceae bacterium
TACATTCCAGCGGCGGGTCGCAGGCACCCAGTTTGCCAACGCTACCTGCATCGTCTACGCGGGCGCGGGAGGCAACTGCGTGGACCATCAGGTGACGTGCGCACAGAATGGAAGCCCAGTCACCTGCCCGAGCGAGACCACGCCTACAATTGCAGTGCAAACCAGCTTTAGCTCGCCGCAGGCAATTATCGGGTTGAAGCGCAGCATGCCTCGGGCTGTATCGTCTGCTCGGTTTGCGGAGGAGCTTTTCTTCTCGCCAAGACTGGATTGTTAAACGGACGATCTGCCACCACACATTGGTCATTCTCAGAAACGCTCGCTGAGCGATTTCCTGAAATTCGAGTCGATACTGAAAAACTGATCATCGATGACGGGGACATCATTACGGCTGGCGGCCTTATGGCTTGGGTCGATTTGGGATTGAAACTTGTTGATCGCTTCCTGGGTCCGACCGTTATGCTTGAAACTGCCCGATTCTTTCTTGTGGATGTGTCGGGTCGACAGCAGCGCTTCTACTCGAACTTCTCGCCAAAACTGCACCATGGCGACGAACCCATACTCAAGGTTCAACAATGGCTTCAGAACTCTGATGTGAGCAGCCTGAGTGTGTCCACGATGGCCGCGAAGGCCCGAATGGGCGAACGTACCTTTTTACGCCGATTTCAAAAGGCAACCGGTCTGACACCAACAGAGTACGTACAGCATTTGCGCGTAGGGAAAGCTCGCGAATCGCTTGAGTTTTCATCGCTGGCCATGAAGGAAATTGCCTGGAAAGTTGGATATGAGGACTATGGAGCATTCCGAAAAGTATTCCAGAAAATCATGGGACTATCGCCGGGCGACTATCGCCTTCGATTCAGCGTTCAAGGAAATAGAGCTCGCAGGGCAGGTGATGCAGAGGATGAAAGCCGAATCTCTCGCCGCACTGGGCAGGCGCTCTAAGTTGAGCGAAGCGGCCCATTCCGAATGTATGAGAGAAATTGCCGGGCTAAACGCGGCGAAACTGGCGATAAATCGCGATAGCGCTCATTGACCAGCGGCAAAACCTGTAATCGCTGTTTGCCTCAATTAAGGAGCTGGTGGACCGCACTACTGACTCGAAGGCGCTCTTTGGGACCACATCCGGGGGCGACTTGACTTGGCGCTCTTCCCGTTGCAAAATCCCGGCATCAGGTGGGGTTCCCAGTCCTCGGATGTGCCCAGGTTCTTCTGGTCTCGCCCCCGAGGCATATCTTTCCAAAGGAGAAAATTCCATGAGCACAGCTCAAACTCCCGCGCTCGACATGGACAAACTGAATGCTTTTATCGGCCGCTTCGTGACTGATCTCGGTGCCGCAGTTCACACCGGGATGGTCGTCATCGGAGAAAAGCTGGGGCTCTACAAGGCCCTCGCCGCTGGCCCCATGACCTCTGCCGAACTTGCCGCTAAGACGCAAACGGACGAACGCTACTTGCGCGAGTGGCTCTCTTCACAAGCGGCGGGGGGCTACGTTACCTACGATGAAAAAGCGGACAAATTCAGCCTGAGCGAAGAACAAGCCTTCACGCTGGCCAGGGAAGACAGCCCCGCCTATCTGCCCGGGGCCTTCGAACTTGCTCTGGGATCGCTAGCGGCGGTTCCCCGGATTGCGGACTCGTTTCGCACCGGCGCTGGAATGGGGTGGCATGAGCATGTGGACGGCGTGTTTCATGGGTGCGAGAAGTTCTTTCGCCCCGGCTATGCCGCCAATCTTGTCACCTCCTGGATTCCAGCGCTACAAGACGTTAGACAAAAACTTGAGGCGGGCGCCCGTGTTGCCGATGTGGGCTGCGGCAAAGGGGACTTCCACTTTATTGATGGCGAAGGCATTCCCCAAATCCCGGTTTTTCGGATTCGACTACCATGACAAGTCGATTGAAGCGGCTCGCGAGTCTGCAAAGCGCGAGGGCGTCGCCGAGCGCGTTACATTCGATGTGTCAAAAGCAAAAGATTTCCCCGGCAAGGACTACGATTTCGTGGCAGTGTTCGATTGCCTGCATGACATGGGCGACCCGATCGGGGCCGCCTCCCACGTTCGCCAAGCCATGGCCAAGGATGGCACATGGATGATCGTTGAGCCCTTCGCGAATGACCAACTGAAAGACAACCTGAATCCCGTGGGGCGGGTTTACTATTCTTTTTCAACCCTGTTATGCACTCCCTGCTCACGATCCCAAGAGGTCGGACTCTGTTTAGGGGCGCAGGCGGGGGAAACCAACATCCGAAAGGTCGTAACCTCGGCCGGATTCAGTCGCTTCCGCAGGGCCACGGAGACGCCCTTCAACATAGTTTACGAAGCTCGGCCGTAGCCCCGTTCGCCCCACAAGGGGAAGTTTTGTATTGGGCTGTATTTTTAACTATAGATTTTGTAACAGCTCAGGCGGCCGTTTCCGGCCGCCTGTTTTCATCTGAGGAAATCTCGCAAGCTGTTGATTCTAGAGACGGCCCGAATTTTGGCGAATGACAGGTACGCGCGGTGCAAGAGCCGGTTCAGCGCTGAACAGGACTCGGCGGCGTCCCGAGAGATCGTTACAGGGATTTGCTCTAATGACTTGCCTGAGGTGAAACAGAAGAATCTCGATTGAATCGGCCACATGGCGGAACAATGCTCCTCGTGGAACAGGGAATCATGCAACTTGCATCCCGGAGACCCCAACGCCACCGATCGGTGCCGACAAACGTTCAGTTGATCAAAACCAGTTCCAGGATTGCCGGAGTTGCTGGACAATATGCTGGTCGATCTACGTCCCACTCAGGCGCGTAGGCCATAAAGCTTCCAATCGTGTTGCTGCACCATCTCGACCAGAACCTTTCTGGTTTCTTCGGGGTTGCTCACTTCCCGCAAGAACGCGATGCGAGTGCCACGCATGCCGTCTTGGGTTTTCAAGCGCAGATGGAATCCCAGTCGATCCACCGCCGTCATCGTTGCTTCCTGTGACTCCAAGTGAGCAAATTTTCTGGCAAGGAGGACGAGCGCATCCTTATGGTCGGCGTTCATGTGTTGGATGATTTCTGCCATCGAGTCAGCAAGAGGATCGGGTTGGCTGCATTCATAATCGGACGCGGATACCCAACCCATCACCCCGAAGCCGCCGACGTAATAGATGTCCACCACGTCCATGCGGTAAAACGAAAAGTCTTCAAAATCTACCCAATATTTGCTGTTGGCGTAGCGGGCTAGGTATAGCTGGCGGGCACTGGGGATTTCGGCTTCTGGAATTCGTAAAACATTTCCTACCAGAGTGACTCTGGCCGCTCCGAGCGGATCGCTGCCAGCGTCATCCTGTGTCACAAGCAAGCTAGCGCGAGGGTCAGCCTGCAAGTTCTGCGTATGCATCGCCATCGTGCTGATGAGGAAGATGGGACGACCGCGTTCATCCAGTCCATAGGGCATCACTGATCCGAAGGGAAACCCCTGCTGTTTGCGCGAAAGAGTAGAGAGGCTTCCGATGCGGGAAGTGTAGACCAAAGTTCGTGCTCGCTCGGCGAATGAAGGCTCTGGGACGGGAGGTTGATCACTCGCCGCGCCAGTGCTCGCGTGTTTTCTGATCGATGAGGAAGACATCGCCACCCCTTCTGGCAGTTTAAACAATCAGTTTGGGGTTGTATATGGAGGCAAGTCAGTCGGAAACGGACGCGTGGAAAAAGCAAAACCCGCGTCCGCCGCCGCCAGTCGCTGTACTCCATTACAATTAGTCCGCTGTCAAAATACCGAGGGGGTAGTAGAACATGTCTTTGGATAATGCACTAAAAGAGCTTCGCGAGAAGCGCCACCGAGCACAGGTTGAAATTGATAAGTTAGATCAGATCATTGCTGGCATTGAGTCTTTGAGCGAAACGGAAGCAGCACCCGGCAAGACAACCCAGCCGAGACGAGTTATTTCCGCAGCTTCACGGCGAAAAATGGCGCTTGCACAAAAGGCGCGATGGGCGAGTATTAGGACGAAACCGCAGCCAGTAGTGGAAATAGCGAAGTCAAAGAGTGCCACTCCCGCCAAGCGCACCATATCAGCGGCAGCCCGCAGGAAGATCGCGGCGGCACAAAAAGCACGGTGGGCGAAGTTTAGAGCCGAGAAGAAAAAGGCTGCTTAGAGCCATCTTGGGAGCCTGCTGCGCCGAGTTCGCGGCGGGCTTTTGCATCTTGCACATCCAGACATTCCTTCCCGCAGATACCGTCAACTCGCAACCATGGCTTCTTCGATTTAATCCAACTTTCTAAAACCACGCTCTCGTCCTGTGTCATAATGCGTCACGCCTTATCGAAGAGCACTTCCCGCCAGCTGCACCCTTTGAGGCGAACACTGAATTCTGCGAGCTAGTCGTGAACCTGGATGCCGCTTGTTGTCCCTACTGAGGTCCACAGCCCGGACTGTGAGCTTTGCAGCGAGAGTACGGTCGGGAGATGTTGAAGCGGCTGGAAGAACTGAGCGGACGGAAGGAACCGGATTCGTTACGTGATGGGGATCATGGCGAGGTAGCGGAAGTCTACGGCTCCAAGCCCGCTGAAGGTGTAGGACGGTCGCCGGTCTCATCGAAAGCGAAACGGAAGAGCGCTTGAAGTCAGACAGGTGATCCAAGACCACGCCCAGATCGTCGCTAGGCTGGTCACAAAAAGCTAATGAAACGTGGGAGCCGACCTGCGCTTCGCCAGGATACGCGAATTGCCCGAAGCGGTTTTCTGACGGATGGCGCGAGACCAGCGGTCAAACCCGAAATCGCCTGATAACAGAAGTTAGTGGCTTCCACCTTTCACGTACTGCAAAAGAAAAACCGCCCAAGACGACCCGAGCGGAGTTCGGGAAGAAGCCCGAGCAACTACTTTTTCACCACCTGCTTGATGAACCAGTAATGGAGTCAGCATGGCAGGAGAACCTGTAATGACGTATCGAGTACTGTTAACCGCGATTGTTGTTGTGGCCGTCGCAATCACGCCGTTGATGGTGTTGCCGCTTCCATGCCGTCGGTGGGGAGCCTGGCGCCCAGTTCACGCTCACCTCGCAGGAGGGTAAGCCGTCAATCTCAAGGACTATCGCGGCAAGTGGGTGGTCTTGTACTTCTATCCCAAAGATTTCACAAGCGGCTGCACGATCGAGGCGCACAACTTCCAGCGCGACCAGTCGCAGTACCAGCAGAGGAATGTAGTAGTACTTGGCGTCAGCGTCGATAGCGCCGACTCCCACAAGCAGTTCTGCACGAAGGAAGGACTGAACTTCAAGCTGCTGGCTGACACCGATCACAAGGTCTCAAGTGCTTACGGCTCGTTGACCAACCTCGGGCTGGTGAAATTTGCTTCTCGTCACACTTTCATCATCAATCCCGAGGGCAAGGTGGTCAAAGTATTCACCGAGGTGAATCCTAACAAGCATAGTGAGGAAGTGTTGGCAGCTCTCGCCGAACTGCAAACACAGAGCGGCGGCTCCCGGTAAGGCCTTGAGGGCTGACTGACGACCCCATGAACTACGACGCGATTCTGGTTACTTCCTTCGGGGGCGCCGAACGCCCCGAAGACGTCATGCCATTCCTGGAAAATATCTTGCGTGGCAAGAACGTGCCGCGCGAGCGCATGCTGGAAGTGGCCGAACACTACTACCTC
>CAWDPB010000100.1:0-18307 GCA_963804075.1 uncultured Acidobacteriaceae bacterium
CGCTTACGATTATTTTGTGGCTTCTGGGTTTCAGTCTGCACATTGGCGGGGGCCTGATCCACCTATTGCTTGTCGTGGGGTTAGTGGTTCTAGTCATTAACTTAGTGGGCGGACGGCGAAGTGTGGTTTGAAGAAAGGCAGTACAAGTTTCAGCACCAGGAGGTCCTGGTGTAGCCTCCTGTCGCCTGCTTCAACCTGTGTCCTGCCCCTTCCAGCCGGACCCCTCGTTAAGGAGCCTGCAATGTCCGTCCGAATTCCGCCGGTGAGTTTGAAACCGAACACGCTGATGCGGTACGAAGAGCATCCTCTGGTGTTCGAAAAGAAGTCGGTATCATCCTTGCCAGCAATATCCGGCCAGTCGTTTCCAATGCGGTTGGCGGTTATTGGGAACCACCTTCCTCGACAATGTGGAATTGCGACCTTCACGACAGATTTGTGCGATGCGATTGCTGGTGAGTACGGGACTGCTGGAGAATTCGTAGTAGCCGTCAACGACCCGCAATCGCGGTATAGCTATCCTGCGCGGGTGCGATTCGAGATAACCGAGAGCGACCTCTCATCCTACAAAGCCGCCGCCGATTTTCTTAATTCCAGCAACATCGATTTAGTCTGTTTGCAGCACGAGTATGGGATTTATGGAGGGAAAGCTGGCAGCCATGTCCTGCGGCTGCTGGAACATCTCAAAGTGCCGGTGGTGACAACTCTGCATACGGTTCTTCGTGAGCCCGACGTCGATCAACTAATCGTCATGCAGGAAATCGCCGCGCGCTCCGATCGTCTGATCGTTATGAGCAAGCACTCTTCCCAGTTTTTGCAGGATGTGTTCAGCGTTCCAGTCGAAAAGATTGAATTAATTCCTCACGGTATCCCTGACTTGCCCTTTTCGGAACCGGCTTTTCACAAAGACTCGTGTTCAACCGGAAAGACGGTTTTACTCACGTTCGGCTTGCTGTCTCCAAACAAAGGATTCGAAAATGTGATCGAAGCCCTGCCGCGCATTTTGTCCCGGCATAGCAATGTTGTCTACATAATCGCAGGCGCCACGCATCCCCATGTCAGACGCCGCGAGGGCGATCGATACCGGCTGCAGTTGCAGGCCTTAGCCAAGAAGCTGGGGGTTGAGGAGAACGTCGTCTTCCACAACTGGTTCGTCAGCCCTCAGGAAATGGCTTCGCTGGTGAGTTCAGCCGACATTTACGTCACGCCGTACCGTCACGAGGCGCAGGCCGTATCCGGGACGCTGGCGTATGCGTTGGGCGCCGGGAAGGCGATCATCTCGACTCCCTACTGGCACGCCGCCGAACTCCTGGACGATGGGCGCGGGGCGCTGGTTCCCTTCGAGGACCCAGTCGCCATCGCCGATACGGCGATTGAACTTCTGGACAACGATGCGGCCCGCGAGGGAATGCGGGAACGAGCGTACGCCTATGCACGCCACATGGTCTGGAACCGGGTAGCGCAGTCCTACATGCAGACCTTCGTGCGAGTTCGCTCCAAACGCATGCAACCTGCCCGCGCGGCGTTTCGCGCCCAATCAGTTCAGAACAACGCTACCAGCCAACTCATAAACGTCTGACCGCTGTGGACCTTGGGGCCAATCGCATTGCCGCGTGGAAACCCGGACGGCGTGACCATGGTTAACGCACCCAGGCTCGACCCGTTCGCTACTTTGTGAATTTTTGTTCGACCACTCGAAAGCTAAGGATCTTCTCAGGATGGGTGGAGTAGGTCAGTATCCCGTGCATCCCTTCTAACACTAAAACGTCCTTCCCAGGTGTCCACACTTCGATCAGTTCTCCCCCGTCCGTCTTGTACTTGACCACGTAGCGCGGCTTGACGAAGGGTAAATCCAGGAGGTGAACGGACAAAACCGTTCCAGGTCCCACAATGGAGACCGTGCTGGGCTGTCGGGTGATGGGCAATTCCGAAGTTGGTTTGCCCCATGCCGGAGTCAGACATGCAGTCAAAGCTGCTATCTGAAGGAATTTGCTCAGCATTGCAGTTCCTCAATCAAAGGATTTAGCAGCCCGTCCATACTCAATCCGGCTTCTGGACTCGAACACGGGAGGCATGATTATGCATATCCTGGATCGATTCTTCAACGGAAAGCTCTATGGCTCCAAGTTACCAACGTGTTCGGCACCGGGACCATATCGGGGACAGGGCCCGCAAGCGGGCTGTCTTGCAAGGACTGACAGAGAAAAATGCCGACCTGCGACCGAATTTTCCCTGAATAAAGTGCCGGCTGCCACATGGCGTTTTCGTCGTACGGGCTGGCCAGCGTGCAATCTTTGATTCCTTCCCCATTCGAACCGCGAGATCCTTTCGGGAGCAGTGCCGCAAACAGTTTTCGCTTCCAGACCGAACCGGAGAAAGTGTCCTGCCCAATCCTGCGCGGACTCCGCGCCTTTTTCTCTGGTCGGCAGACGAGCCGTCCAGGACTCCACACGGCGAACGCCATGCGATCAAAAACCGATGATGCGGCGAAAGCCCCCTTGACCTCTGTCCGCCTTCGGAAACACCATTCGGCTCTTCCGACAAAGCGCTTGCCGGTACAAAGCCGTTATTCGCCTGAACTCCCTTAAGGGTGATAACGTCGTGGTGTAGTGTATGAGTAGTACATAAATATCAAAGGACACACCATGTCTAATATCAATACATCAAAAGGCGTAATCGGAATTCTCACCGGCGGCGGCGACGTACCGGGCTTGAACCCCGCGATCCGTGCCGTCACTATCAGGGCGCTGCGCGAGGGCTATCAGGTGATCGGCCTGCGCCGCGGATGGGCCGGCCTGGTCGACATCGTCCGCGAAAAAGACTACGACAACAGCGGCAACTACCAGACTCTCACCGAAGAGCTCGTCAATCGTGCTGGCCGCACCGGCGGAACCTTCCTGCATACGTCGCGCACCAATCCGGCAAAAGTAAAGAAATCCCATCTGCCTCCTCACCTGGAGGGTGCCTACAAGGCCGACATCAACGACCTGACGCCGGAAGTTCTCAAAAATCTCGACTGGCTCGGCATCGACTATCTCATCCCCATCGGCGGCGACGACACGCTGAGCTATGGCGTACGCCTCTATCAGGAAGGCGTAAAGGTCGTCGGCATTCCCAAGACCATGGATAACGATGTTCCCGGAACCGACTACTGCATCGGATTCAGCACCTGCGTGACGCGCACCATTCATCTGACCAACAGCCTGCGCACGTCCGCCGGTTCGCATGAGCGTTTTCTCGTGCTCGAAGTCTTCGGCCGTTATGCCGGCTTCACCGCCATGCTGCCGACCATGGCCGGAGCAGCTAACCGTTGCGTCATCCCCGAGCATAAGTTCGATATCGAGCGCCTGACCGAACTGCTGGTAGCCGACCGCCGCAAGAACCCAAGCCGCTATTCTGTCGTGCTGCTCTCCGAAGGAGCCATGTTTGAAGGCGGCGAAAGGATCTTCGAGAAGGAGACGACCGATGCGTTCGGCCATAAAAAACTGGGCGGCATCGGCGATCTGGTCTCGGAAAAGCTGCAGGAGCTCTCCCCGAAATACAACAACGGCAAGCTCATACACTGCATCAGCCAGAAGCTGGGCTATCTGGTCCGCGGCGGCGATCCCGACGCCATCGACTCGATCGTCCCCATGGCCTACGGCAATCTGGCCCTCGACCTGATTCTCAGCAAGGTCCACGGCCGACTGGTTGTCCTCAAGAACGGCCGCTATGACAACATGCCGATCGACGCAGTGACCGCCTCAAAGAAACTCGTAAACGTGAAAGAGCACTACAACACCGAACGACTGCGGCCACACTACAAGAGCTTCGAGATGAAGCCCCTGTTCATCATGACAAGCGATCCGTCGTAGGAGGTTCTTGGATAACCGGCGGCGGTGATGGTCCAACGTAGGGAGACAGCCCGCCCCCGGCTGTCCGCGGAGCAAAGCTACGCAGAGGAGCCGCAGGAATAGTACCTCGACGGGCTTACGCCACCGTCGCATCTCGGATTTTCTGATCCTCGCCATCGCCGTCAACTAAGTCGTTATTCGTTAATATTTTACGTGCAAGCATCAGCGGCTCAAGACTTTGCAAAGAATGTGTCTTGATTCCAATAGGCCCGGGGGGGAGGCCTAGCTCCTTTTCTTCCGAGGTTCGACCTCTGAGGGCCTACCAACATTCGTAAGCATTCGGAATCATTGCGAGCCTCGTATGAAAGACAAACAAATGTTTACCAATCATTGGTAAGCAAGGTGTAGAATCCGCCATGCTGCACAGTTTTGGAAATTTAGGAGGAGTGAATATGCCGCGAAGCGCACCCCCTCGTTGGCTCCAGTTTTCCGCTTTAGGGATCCTATTTACCTTCGCTTCGATCTCAGCTGCCGCACACGCTGGGACCACTTCTTATGTTTTCACCGGCGGGAACGACAGCAATCCCGGCACCCTGGCGGCGCCTTGGTTAACGATCCAACACGCGGCCAATACAGTAAAGGTGCAGCAATGAAACACCACTCCACCAAACGGTTAACTTGGCTATGTGGTTTCGGAGCGCTGGTACTGTTGGCGCTTGCGATGGCTGCTCCACGCAAGTCCGCAACCGCCGCACAGATGATCGATAGGATCCACTCTGCGATTGAAGTCGAAACCAGTCCCGAAGGACCAGTGGTGCTGACGACCAGAGCAGCCGAGTTTCGCCTACTTCCCTCGGGATACGTGCAGGCGTTCCTGCTCAAGGACGGACATAAGTTGACTTTGGATGATCCCTCCGCTGGTGAGTCCGCCGCTGGTGATTTCCTCGTCCACGAGGGAAAGCCTGTCTATTTTTCGCTGGATTTCGCCCACGTGAAGGTTACGGAAGCCGCCGGCAAGATGGGCTCAGGCAAGCGGATCGAAATTCCCGGCGAGGCTCTCGGTCCGGGAACAAAACTACAGCGTGTGTTGATTCTCGAGGTCTATGACGACTTCCCGAACCTGTTGCTATCGACAGTCGAGTATAGAAACACCGGAACCATAGATTTCAAGATTGATCGAACCGTTGACCAGCAGCATCGTTTCAGCGCGCATCTCGCGAGCGCACAAGCTCGATCCTATGAAATGTGGTCGTTCCAAGGCTCGAGTTACGACTGGGGCAAGGACGACGTTCGGAAGTTGACGACCCCGTTCTTCCAGCCAAATGTTATGGGCGGGACCGTAAAAGGCGGCTATGGTGGCGGGATTCCGGTGGTCGCTTTTTGGACAAAAACGGTGGGCGAGGCGATAGGCCACGTCGAGACTCTGCCTCTGTCAGTTTCTCTGCCCGTGCGCGTAGCGGCCGATCAGCGCGTGCATGCCAGCCTGGACGCCCAGTCCGCAATTATTATCAAGCCCGGAAACAGTTACTCCACTCCCCGCGGTTTCGTCGCGGTGTACTCCGGAGACTTCTATCAGCCTCTGCAGATATGGTCGAGCGTTTTGCAGAAAGAAGGATGGGAACTCACGAAGCCTTCCAGCGAAGCCTACAACGTCAGTTGGTGCGGATGGGGCTACGAGGCCGATGTAACGCCAGCCCAGATGCTGGGCACTATCCCCAAGCTGAAAGAGATGGGAATCAAATGGGCAACGCTCGACGACCGCTGGTTCAACAACTACGGCGACTGGAAACCGCGCCAGGACACGTTCCCCGGCGATTCCATCCAGCGCATGGTCCAGGATTTCCACAAACGGGGGATTCTCGTGCAACTTTGGTGGCTGCCGCTCGGCGTTGAAGATGGACAAGGACAATATGAAGAACACAAGTATCTTGTGTCCGATGTAGTCCGTGAGCATCCGGAATGGCTGATCCTCGACAAGAACGGCCATCATGCCCGCATGACTCGCGACCTCGCGGTACTTTGTCCCGCGGTTCCTGAGGTTCAGCAGTACTACAAGAGACTTACGGAGACATTCATTCGCGATTGGGATTTTGACGGGTCCAAGTTAGACAATATTTATACCGTTCCTGAGTGCCACAACCCGGCGCATCATCACAAGACTCCGCAGGATTCTGTAAATGCTATGGCCGACGTTTACAAAACAATCTTTCAGACCACGCGTGCGCTAAAGCCGGAAAGCGTAACGCAGAGCTGTCCGTGTGGCACTCCGCCTTCTCTGGCCTGGCTGCCCTACATGGATCAGGCTGTAACCGCCGATCCCGTCGGCGCCGTGCAAGTTCGCCGACGTATCAAAATGTACAAAGCTCTGCTGGGACCGGAAGCGGCCGTCTATGGTGATCACGTCGAGCTTTCCGCGATGACGCGCGCGGGCAAGGACTGGATTGAGCATGGCGACGATTTTGCTTCTACGATCGGCACGGGAGGCGTCGTCGGAACTAAATTCGTCTGGCCCGATGCCGGCTCCAAATTCAAGTATGTCAACTTGACCGAGCAGAAGGAAGAGCGTTGGAAGAAATGGATCGCCATCTACAACGAGAAGATGCTGTCTAAAGGGGCGTTCCTGCCTTTGTATAACTACGGCTACGACTTCCCGGAAGCGTACGCGATCCAAAAAGACGGGAAGATGTATTATGCCTTTTTTGCGCCCCAGGGAGACGCGCCGTGGAAGGGGCAAGTTGAGCTGCGCGGACTAACTCCGGGAACTTATCGTGTGGTCAACTATCCGGACAGCAGAGACCTTGGAACGATTCACGTCACCGCGAGCCAGACCGCAAAGCTCAAGACTGAATTCAAGCGAGATTTATTGTTGGAAGTCAGCCCACAATAGAAACAGCCATACACCAGTGAGCTGTCAACTAAGGCCGAGGCATCGGAGCGTGCTGGCCAAGAAATCTCTCGCGGTAGTCGCTGTCGCGAAATGCTTCCGTGCCTCCCGCGCGCGTGGCACATAGTGCTCCAGCGGCATTGCCTGCATCCATGCACTCTTTGAGGCCGTGCCCCCTCAGATAAGCGTGCAGGAACCCAGCATCGAAACTATCGCCCGCACCCACCGGATCAACCATCTCAACCTTAAGCGCCGCGCTCTCAATCTTCTCATTCTTGCGAATCGCAACCGCGCCTTCCGCGCCCAGCTTGACCACGACCAGGGGGACGATTCCAGAAAGCCACTTCAGAGCGGCTTCCAAATTGTCGGTCTTGGCAATCTTGCAAGCCTCACGCCGGTTGGGCAGAAAAATGTCCACGTGGCGTAGCAGTTCAAGAAGGCCGCCCTCGAAATGGCCGTCCGGATCGTCATTGGTATCTATTGAAATGCTGAGCCCGGCAGCCTTCAGCCGGCGAAATAAATCTCCTATCCCCGGGCGCAGGCCCTTCTGCAAATAATAAGAGGATAGGTGAAAATGGCGGGCATCCGACAGATAGTTGAGATCGAGATCCTCGAACCTGAGACATGAAATAGCACCAAGGTAAGTCAGGATATTACGCCACTGACCTCTTTGCAGAATGACACTTAGCCCCGTGCCGACAGAGGTCGATACGCGCACTCGGGAGGTATCAACCCCGCTGTCCGCCAGACGATCGAGTGCGATTTTGCCGAGCGGGTCTTCGCCAAGAAGGGATTGAAACCCTACCCGGCTGCCAAGGCTGGCTAGATTGTGAGCGACAATGGCTGAAGAAGAACCCAAAGTTAGCGCCATTTTGTCGGCCAGCTGTTCGCGCTCGGGTGAAAGTTCCTCGGGCAGACCGTATAGGATCAGGTCGAGATTCAGCTCTCCCGCGATGGTGACGTCAAAGCGCGGCTTGTTCACACGACCCGTTCCGTATTCTTGGAGCCGTTGCCGTCAAGAATCACAGCGCGGCTGAGATGCCGCGGCGAATCGGGATCTAACTCCTTTTTTAAACCGGTGTGCAAGCCGAGCAGTTGTCCGGGGACCAAAGACGGCGCCAGGCGGGCGAACTCCGGAAGTTCCAATCCTAGTTCCACGACCATGTCTGCCGCTGCATGTACTCGGGCATTTGGCCGATTGGCAACGACGAATGTCGTTCCGCCCAATGACTTCACTTCTTCGAGCAGATCGCATTCCGCCTCGTAGCCACGATCCGAGAGCAGAAAAATGACGAGAGTTTCCGGCCGAACGATCGATTTAGGGCCGTGACGGAATTCCAATGAATGAAAGACCTGGGCATATGAAACCGACATCTCCGTGATCTTCAATGCATATTCGCAGGCTAGGCCATAAAAAGGTCCATGGCCAAGGCAAACATAGTCGTCGAAAGTATGACGGGAAACGAAGTCGCGAATCCGCTCCGGAACCGGCTTCAGCGCGGCTGCGGCCAGTTCCGGCATCGCGAGTAGATCCTCTGTGAATGCCTCGTTTCCAGCAAGCCGGCTGGCCAAAAATTGCAGAGCCAAAAGCATGGAAGTAAACGAACGCGTCATGACTGTGCTCTGTTCATCCGCGGGAAGCGTTATGGTGACCGAAGCCAGCTTTTCAAGTGTTTGTCCCTTTACGCACGAAACAGCCACACTGGTGAGGTTCCGTCGCTCAAGCACTTCGGCAGCCTTAAGAACCTCAGAGGTCTGTCCGGAGCGTGAGATGAGCACGGGGATGCAAGGGTTCCCGGAAAACACCAACTCCGGGTATAACAAAATCTCCGATGCGGGAACTGCGCGCGCTGGCCAACCGGTAAGTGATTTCATGGTTGCGGCCGCGGCCAGCGCGACATAATAACTCGATCCGCAGCCGATAAACAGCCACTCCCCGGCACGGTTGAAGCGCGCCATCACTTCCTTAACGCTCTGACTTTCTTCCAGTTCCGCCAAGCACGTTCCCCAGCACTGCGGCTGGGACAAAATCTCCGCGAGACTGTGGCCGCCGCGTTCTGCCAAATTTCTTCCGTCGCGCGAGCGCTTCAACTCCCTTGTGTTAGACAATCGTGACCTCAATCCCCGCCTTCTTCAGCCCCTGCAGGTCTGATTTTGCGATGTTGTGATCTGTAATGACGTGGTGTACGCTGGAAGGCGGAACAATCAGCGACAAACTTCTTCTTCCGAATTTCGTGGCGTCACACACTGCCACCGTCCGCTTTGCCACTTCGACCATCACTGAATTGACCCTGGCTTCCAGCAGGTTCGGAGTCGTCAACCCGTAGTGGACGTCGAATCCATCCACGCCCAGGAAAAGCAGATCCGCATTTAAGTGCCGCAGCGTGTCCTCCGCCATCGGACCCACCAGGGAAAACGAGTTCTTACGCAAAGCGCCCCCGGTCAGGATCACGTCAAGGGATGTCCCCGCCAGCTCGGCTGCAATGTTGACCGCATTGGTAACAATCGTCAGGTCTTGAAAGCTCCGCAGTGCGCGCGCGATGGCTGTAGTCGTGGTGCCGGAATCGAGGATGATGACTTGCCCGCTGCTGACCATTCGGGCGGCGGCTTCCGCGATGTGCAATTTCTCCTTGCGATGGAGCTGTTCTTTTTCCCGCAGGCTTGGATCGTCCAGTGCTCGATCGCGCGCGGGCAGCGCTCCTCCGTGGGTGCGCTGTAATTGCCGCATGTTGTGCAGGACTTCCAGATCTTTGCGGATCGTCACTTGCGAAGTCTGAAAGCGCCGCGCCAGGTCGGGGACCAGCACACGGCCGTCTCGATTTACCAGTTCGAGAATGGCCCTTCGGCGTTCTTCATTCAGTACGATCATCTGCTTTCCGCCCCGCACAACCGGCTTCCAGTGCCGAAAGGCACTGCTTTCATTGTAACTTGCTTGTGATAGCGTTTACTTTCGTTTATTAACTAGACCGATGGTGTTTCTTCCCCCCGACTATGCTTGTCCGCACGCACGCGCATAGTGATCCATGACTTCCCGAATCTTGCTGTGGATCAGCGCACCCGCATCGTTCGCAAGCTCTCCGGCTCGCACTGCCGCAGCCTGGACGGGCAGGAACTGACTAACCAGAGAGACCGGCGCCGGATAAAGCGTCAAATTCTCAATAAGCCGCTGCAAGGCCACCGCTACACGGGGTTGCGTCCAGTAGTAGCGCGAGCGATCGCTAAGGCTGTACTTGCGGGCAAAGCGCAACGCCGCATCGTCGCCCCGATAGTAGTTCTTCCAATGCTCTGGATTTGCGAGCATCGCCTCGTCCAGCGCTTCCCGGACTCGGGAGATTTCAGTTCCCTTTCGATTGCCCAGCCATTCTTCCTCGGTTGCCGCCAGCGCGAACACTGCTTCCCGGAATGTGAACGTCAACCATGGACCCACTTTCAGGATCGCGAAATGATCGCGAACCATCTGCCGCAAAGCTGCCGGCGTCTGATAGTCGGTCGAATGCGCCTCATAAATGCCCTGCCATTCCGTGCCCACAAAGCGAGATAAGGCGCGCGTCTTTTCCGTCGCGTAGTGGAAGACCGCCATATCGCCGAATTCCACGCCAGGCTGCACGACCACCGCGATCACTCTCTCCCAGGCCGCATCGAGGCCGCGCGCCGCAAAGGCGCGCTTTGCCATTTGAACAGTCCGGGCCAGGTCTTCGGGACGCGTCGGTTCCGGAGCGCGTGCGTCCACCAGTTCCCCGCCCGGAATCGGCACGTCTGTTCCAATCACGTACAGCGGAGCAGGCGTATCGTCAGGCAGCCTCGAATGCGCTTCTTCGGCAGCTTTGCAAAGATCCGCTGCCCGTGCGCTGACTAGTTCCTCCCCAAGCGGGGCCGCCGGATCGCCGGGATCGCCGGCCAGATGCATGCTGGCATCGAGATGAATTTTCGTATAGCCAGCCATCACACATGCGCGCACCAATTCGGCTGCTTTTTGCATCGCCGAGGGCGCGCCTTCTCGGCGCCACACCTGAGGTCCAAGGTGATCGCCACCCAAAACAATTTTCTCCGCTGGAAACCCGAGGCCGGCTGCGATGTTCCGAATGAAGGAAGCGAACTCGGCGGGGGTCTGACCGGTATAGCCGCCAAACTGATTCACTTGATTCGAAGTCGACTCGATCAAAAGCAGGTTCTCATCCCGTTGAGCCCGCTGCATCCCTGCTTCCAGAACAAACCGATTGGCCGAGCAGATCGAAAAGACGCCGACGGCGCTTCCGCGGCGATTGTCCTGAAGGATCTCCGCCAGCCTTTGCGTTGCGTCGATCTTTTGCACTTCATGCTGTGCTGCCATGAACTTCCACTCGCCGATTCCCGTTATAGCGGCCTGCGTTCTCTCCCCGCATTCCTAGAAATAAAACTTCAACGCAAACTGGATTTCACGAGGCTCCCGCGCCGCCAATGGGAAGCCGAATCCGCTCTGCCCCAGTTCCAGTGGCGTGGGCTCGGCGCTGATCGCGCCAAATTGTCCAAACAGATAATTCACGTGGTTGAGCACGTTGAAGAATTCCGCGCGGAATTCAAGTTGCTTTTGCTCTCTGATCGGAAACTGTTTCACTAAAGACGTGTCCCAGTCCGTATATCCCGGGCCTTCAATGATGTTGCGCCCGGCGTCGCCGAATGTCCCCAGATCCGTGTTGTCGGCAAACGCGCAAGTGTTGAACAGCGTTCCGGCGATGCAGGGCTTAGCGTTGGGATTACCAACCACGTTGGGGCGTGAGCAATAGAAGCCGACCGTGCCGCCGCAGTCGCCACCGGAAACATCGTTGATGTCAGTGGCAGTGTAGTAATTGCCAGTGGCCGCTTGAAAAAACACCCGTCATTTGCCAGTTACCGATAATCTGATTCACGACGCCGGAAGAGTCCGCAGCATACGAGCGTCCGTGGCCGAAGGGCAAATCGTAGACATAACTGAAAACCAGGCGTTGACGCACATCGAAATCGGCGTTGCCATAGTTCTCGTCAGGGTAGCGCTGATCCTGGAAATCTCCATTGTTCACCGAGCCCAGGCTGGCACTCGAAGCGGTGTCGAGGGCGTGCGCGAAGGTGTAAGCCAACTCGTACTGCAGTCCGTGAGAGTAGCGCTTCTCCAGCCGAACCTGCAGCGAGTTGTAATTCGACAGCGCATTGGAGCGGAAGGTGTCGATTGCGACATCGAGAGCGGGATTGCAATTGGCGGCGTCCGCATAGTCATTCGCAGGATTCGCATCGCAAGGGCCGTTAGCGCCGGGCCAATTATTGTTCTGCGCGGGCCGCCGGGGCGCTGTGGGAATGGAGTCCGTCCCCAATACAGGAACGGCCTGATTGCCGTTGTAGAAGGCGAAGAGCTTCGATCCGCGTGAGCCACCGTAAGAAACTTCGAGAACGGTGTCGGCGGGCAATTGGTACTGGAGACCCACATGCCACTGTTGGTTATAAGGCGTGACCAGATGCGGATCGAGCGAGTAAAGCTCAGGCGAATTCGGGTCGGCGAGCGGGCTGAGGCCGGTAACAGTATTGTTCGAAAAGCCCGCCTGCAGCTGGTTGAGCGCCAATCCGCCGTTGTTCGCTGCCGAGATCGAGCAATCCTGGTAGGCAGGATTTGCGAAGGGCGCACTGCAGGGGGCGTTGTACGCCTCCGAAGACAAGAACGGAGGATTGAAGCCGGGGCTCGGGTTGGAGAATGGGCCGTTTTCCTGTCCGCCATAAAAGATGCCATAGCCGCCGCGAAGAACGAGCTTGTCGGAAATTTGATAAGGCAAGTCCGATGCGGGGCGCGAAATTATTGAGATCGGGAGAAATGAGCCCGCGAGTACCATTGTTCTGAATGGTGAGTTCGGTGGCGAGCGTGGGCGTCAATTGCGCGTTTTGTCCGCTGGGAGCGATTAGTGAGAGTGAGTTGAAATCGAAGGTGGCCTGGTTGTTGTTAGCTTCCTTGATCGTAGTGAAGAGTTCGTAGCGGAGGCCGAGGTTCAGCGTAAGCCGCGGAGTAACTTTGAAGTCGTCGAGAGCATAGACCGCGTAAATCTGGCGGTTATAGATGATGTTCGGGTTCACACTGGTGATGGATCCGCCGTCGCGGAATGCCTTGCAGGAAAGTGGCGAAGGCCTCGCCGCCGGTGCCGGGAGCGGCGGGATTGTCGTTGATCAGGAAGCCGCCGCCGAAGTCCATGGTGCCGCGAGCGGCGGCCGGTTCAAGGATCGTGAACTGTTCGAAGCGAAGTTCGCCGCCGAACTTCACGGCATGGCGTCCGTGCGTCCAGCTCAGATTATCGGTAAAAACATAGCTGTGCTGGTGTTCAATGGCGGGCAGAAACTCCGAGGCGCCAATGGCTCGCGGTGCCATCACCGAAGCTAAGGGAAGGCAGTCCGCCGATGTTCTGGCCGCCTCGAACGGTACTCCGGGAAAAGGAATCGGGGAGCTGTTGCGAAACATTGACGTTGTAGTACAGATTGTAGCGATGGGAGTTGAGATAATTGAAGCCAAAACGAAATTCGTTGATCAGGTTGTTGACGGAACGAATGGATTTCGCTGGCAGCTAGGCCTTCGGCTGTGTTGTTGCTATAGCCATCCTGAAAGCTGCCGCCATCGAGAACGTTCTGGAAAGGAGAGGGAAGGAAATTGCTGTCTTTACCGTAACTGAAACGGGCGAAGAAATTATCTTTGGCGCTGACCGACTGGTCGAAGCGAATGTCGAACTTGTTCTCGGTTTCGCTGCGTTTCGGATCGGCCAAGTAATTGCCCCCCTTCAGAGTAAGATTGGGCGTCGGCGGCGGAAACAAATTCGCCAGTTCCTGGGCGAGCGGATCAATTGGAGTACTTGTGCCACCAGGGTTCGTGAATTTGTTGGTCGGGCTCCCGGTGTAATTGGGCCCAGAGGTGCCGATGGGGAGACTGCAGGGTCCGCCATTGTATGGTGAATTAGTTAGCGCTTGTGTCGGATCAAAGATCTCTCCCTGGTAAGTTTGTTTCCCGTTGCAGTCTAGCACACCCGGGATTGGCGAGGTGAGATCGAGAAACGCAGAGAAATCTCCAGCGATCTCGGCTTGCGTGGGAACCACGGATAGTTGCGGCTTTCCCTGACGAATGCGTAATCCTTCATAGTCCCCAAAGAAGAACATCTTGTTCTTGACGATAGGTCCGCCCAGCGTAAAGCCGAACTGGTTCTGCTTGTATGGCTGCTGACCGAAGATGTCGAAGGCATTGCTGGCGTCCACTTTTTCGTTGCGCAGAAACTCCCACACGTCACCATGAATCTGGTTCGTGCCGGACTTTATGACCGCGTTCATAATGGCGCCGTTGCCGCGGCCGAATTCAGCACTGTAAGAGTTGGTTTCGACCTTAAACTCGGCGATGGCGTCCACGGCAGGCTGGACCACGTAAGCGGCGCCGTTGAGAACGTCACCCAAATTCGCGTTATTGTCGATGCCGTCGAGGAGAAAGTTGTTTTGCAGAGAGCGGGCGCCGTTTGCGCTGAAGCCATACGTGGTTTCGACGCGCGACCCGGGTTCGGCGGCGGCCACGCCCGTGCCGAGCAGCGCGAGCTGGGCATAGTTCCGTCCGTTCAATGGCAGCGCGTTGATGCGGTGGCTGTCCACCAGCTGGCTCAGGTCTGATGTCTCGGTTTCGAGCTGCGGCCTCTGGCCCGTCACCTCCACGACCTCGGTCGCGGCGCCCGGCTGAAGCTGCATGTCAACGCTCACGCGATCCTGTACGTTTACTTGAACCGGACCGGCAACGGCCTTCTTGAATCCCTCCTTCTCAACCGTGACCGTGTAGTTCCCAATGTGGAGCGGGCTTGCAACATACTCGCCATCTCCATTGGTGGTAGCGCCAGCTTCGTGCCGCGATCCACGTCGGTCACCATCACCTTGGCGCCCGCGACTACCGCACCGCTAGCGTCGCGCACCAGCCCGACGATGGCTCCTGAGTCTTTTTGTCCCCAGGCGGGCGCGATCAGAGCAAGAAAAAAAAGGAAAAAAAGGAAGAAAGCCAAACGGATTTTCGAGAGAGAAAGAAAGAGGTCGGCATGACGCCTCCTGAGACTGACTAAAGCCCGAACGTTCGCTAACGCCGAAATTCTGGACTTATGGCAATAAAGCGAAATTTACGAACGATTACTTATAGTTTCGTTTCGGGCAGTTGTCAACGGAAAACTACGGGGGGGGCGTTTCAATCCGGCATGATCGTCGGCAAAGGCTAGGAGTCAATGTTAACAGGATCATCATCGGAGCTTCAGCAAAAACAACCAACGGGCTCTTGAAAGACATTCATGTGTGACGTATGCCCTTGTCCGGCGTGTGCCAGATTACTACCATCCAGCCCAAACAGCGGGCGCGCTAATCGGCACCGCCAGTGAGAAAGGATAATTGTGTATAACCACTCGGCAAGCCTCCCCAACTTGCGGCGAGCTTCGGTCATCTTTGCTTTTCTCGCGCTCAGCGGATTGATTCCGTGGCTGCTGCGCTATGGCGTGATCTCGCAGTGGATCCTGTTACTTCACATCGTCGTCGGTGTGGCAGCCATCGTTCCGCTCACGGCGATATTCGCCAGACACTTGCGAGAAGCCGATCGCGAAACGCCCAGGGGCCAGTGGAACATCGGGCTATGGTCCGGAATCGGCTGGGCTGCACTGACCCTCAGCGGCCTCTGGCTGGTGGGCAAGGGAATCTGGGGAGTCTTCGTTCCTTATCGGATGCATGTCGTGCATCTCTGGGCTGGAATAGCCTTCGGAGCCTTGGGGACATTTCACATCGTCCACGGCATGATGCGAAGCAAGTTCCCCGAAGGCCGTTATACCCAGGCGGCCCGGCCGCTGGCCGTGTGCGTCCTGATTTTCGCGGTGGGCGCAGGAGCGATTGTCATCGGCCGCAGGCAGGTCACCCTCGACGCCGCCAGTTTTGTTCCCTCGAATGCCCGCACGGATACCGACCGGCCGATTCCAGCTGAATTGCTTCTCGGTTCCGACTCCTGCGGTGCCTCGGGGTGCCATAGCGAAATCTATGCGCAGTGGTCTCCGAGCGCGCACCACTTTTCCGGAGCGGACCCATTCTTTGCGGTCATCAAAGCCAACTACGTAAAGGCACAGGGCGTGGGTGCGGGCAAGTATTGCGCCGGCTGCCATGAGCCCAGTTCCCTGCTATCGGGCGAGAATATTCCGGCGAATACTTCTCCAACTTCCACAGCCGGCAGTTCGTGCGTTTTTTGTCACGTGTTGCGCCGGCCCGACGTTAAAGGCAATGCAAACTACGTGGCCACGGCCCCGCATCCATACTTGTTTGAATTCTCGTCCTCGCCCATGCTCCGCAGGGTTTCGCAAGCGCTGATCCGGCTGCATCCGGAACAGCACAAACTGGATTACGACGCGCGGCATTCGCAGTCGATCGAATTCTGCGGCACCTGCCACAAGCAGTATCTGGATAAACGTGTAAACGGCTGGGGATTCGTGCAGTTACAAAACCAATATGACGACTTAAAGAACGGGCCGTGGCACACAGACGAATCAAGACGGCTCGATTGTCAGAACTGCCACATGCGGGAAGTAGCGAGCGAAGACCCGGCGCGCAATGCACGAGGCGTAATCCACGAGCATCGCATCCTGGCTTCCAACGCCTTTGTGCCGGAGATGCTGCACCTTCCAGGTGCCGGTCAGCAGATCGAACTCGTGAAGCAGTGGCTCACCGGACGTACAATCATTCCAGAAATCGCGAAAGTCTGGCCGGAAGGCCCGATTATCACATTAGGCCTCGCGCCGGAAAGTGCGCTGGCCGAAGATCAAATGGCCGATATCCACGCACTCGTTATCAACACTAAAATTGGCCATTCCTTCCCTACCGGCCCGCTGGATGTGATCCAGGCCTGGCTGGAATTCACTGCCACCGATGACAAGGGTCAGCCGGTCTTTTCTGCGGGAACTTTGGACGCCGATCAACGAATTCTGGGAAAGACGGTGGAATACCGTTCGTTCCTGCTCGACCGGCAGGGCCAGGTGCTTTACAACCACGCGCTCTGGGATGCCGTCGGCGCACGTGACAAGCGCACGATCCCTCCCGGTGCCAGCGATTCGGCGGAATTTCAGTTTCACGTGCCGCGCGGCGTGGCGGGGCCGCTGCACTGCAAGTTGCGGCTGCTCTATCGCAAATTCAATCCGGATTCACTGGCGGCTATTTTCCCGAACACTACGCCGCCTGCCGTGCCGATTACGGAGATCTCCTCATACAGCCTTGATCTTCCAGTACAACCCGCCAAAGCTGGCTCTGTTCGCAGAATAACCCAACGCGATGTTTCGGCGGGCCAACTTTCCGCGAAGCAATCGGCAGGAATCGCCAGGTGATTCGTCGAGAATTCCTGCGCCGGATCGCGGCAGCGCCTCTGCTCGCCGCTGCCGCGAAATGCGAAGCATTGGCAAACGCAACGGGCGCCGCGTCTGCGGCCTCGAAGGGCATTCACTTTCGCGACGTAACCGCGCAGGCCGGATTGCACTTTATCCATTCAAGCGGCGAACGCAGCAGCCTGCTTCCCGAAGACATGGGCTCGGGGCTCGCGTGGGGCGACTACAACAACGACGGATTCCCCGACCTCTACGTCGTCAATCAACTTTCACAATTCGGGTCCGGCAAGAAAGACGGGATCGGAAACCGGCTGTTTCACAACAACGGGAACGGCACATTCACCGATGTCACCGAGCACGCCGGTCTGGAACTGCATCACTTCGGAATGGGCGCCTATTGGGGCGATTATGACAACGACGGGCTGCTCGACTTGTTCGTCACCGGCGTAGGCGGATGTTACCTCTACCACAATGAAGGGAACGGACGCTTCCGCGACGTAACCAAACAAAGCGGGGTGCACGATTCCCTATGGAGTACTGGCGCCGTGTGGGTGGATTTCGATTGTGACGGCTGGCTCGATCTCCACGTATGTCACTACGTGGATTATCCGGTAGATGCTTCGCACCTGCATTTTGCCAATGAGAGCCAATACGGTGTCGTGATTCCCGCTGCACTAAATCCACGCTCGTTTCGTCCGCAACCCAACCGGCTGCTGCGCAACAATCGGGATGGAACTTTCACCGACATCACCCAACACGCCGGAGTTGCGGATCCGGAAGGGCGCAGTCTTACGGTAACAGCGGCTGATTTCAATCTCGATGGCTGGCCCGAACTTTACGTGGGCAACGACCTGAGCATGAACCGTTTCTTTTTGAACGAGAAAAACGGCCGATTCTCCGATCGCAGCACGCAAACGCTTACTGCGGAAAACAAGGGAACCATGGGGCTGGCGGTTGGAGACTTTGATCGCAACGGCGCTCTCGATTTCTTCGCTGCCCACTGGCTCTCCATGGAGATTCTCTATATCAAAATCTCTTCCTGGAATCGCATCAACTGGGATTTGCCGATGCCGCCGAGTTCACAAACCTCGCTTACATTTCGCTGCCCATGGTCGGGTGGGGCTGCACGTCTTGACTACGACAACGATGGCCTTTTGGATTTGATCGTGGTCAACGGGAACACGCTGGAGGACACACGCAACCACAAGTTGCTGGTCCCGCAAAAACCCTTCCTGTTTCACTATGAC
>CAWDPB010000101.1:0-13430 GCA_963804075.1 uncultured Acidobacteriaceae bacterium
AGACCTTTTCTACAGGAATAGGAGTTGCTGAGTGTGCAGACCTCAATATTTCAGGGAACGAGAGTTGCTTGGGCGGTTTCTCCGCCCGCATCTCGCCAAAGAACTTCAGTTCCCCATTTTAGCGAGTTTAGGGAGCCCAACATGAGTTCATCCACCTTGCTGCTTCAACAGCTTCGTCAACGTGCGTTTCAAGTTCTAACCATCGTCATCATCGCCCTGCTGCCAGCGGTGCTGTTCGGCCAAGGCTACTTCGGAACGGTGAGCGGGCTGTTGACCGATCCCAGCGGCGCAGTGGTACAGGGCGCCAGCGTGGTTCTCACCGACGAGAAAAAGGGATACAAGTTCACGGCCAAGTCGGACGATACGGGCCGGTACCTGTTTCGCGCCATTCCGCCAGGCGTGTACTCGGTTACCGCCGAAAAGCCAGGTTTCGAAAAGAATGTGCGCACTCATATCAAACTGGATGTCAGTGAAAACGCCACGGCGAACCTGACGCTTAAACTCGCCTCCGCAAAGGAGACCATGGAGGTCAACGCGCAGACCGACACCATCGCGACCCAGGACGCCACTACCGGGCAGGTCATCGACCGCAAATTCATTAACGATTTGCCGTTAATTAGCCGCGATGCGACCGAACTGACTTATCTGGCACCAGGCGTTACCGACATGGACGACCAGTGCCACAATTGCAACAATACGGGTTTTGTGTCCAATGGCAGCCGCGGTGGTTCGGCCGATATTCTGCTGGACGGCGCGTCGGCCACAAACGTTGAAGCCAACGGCGGAACCACGCAGCTGGCCTACAATCCGCCCGTCGAGTCGGTGGAAGAATTCAAGGTGCAGCAGACGAACTTCGGCGCGGAGTATGGCTTTACCGGAGCGTCGGTGATCAATATGGTTACGCGCTCGGGAACGAACACCTTTCATGGGAGCGTTTACGACTTCCTGCGTAACTCCCTGACCGATGCCAATGATTGGTTCGCCAATCGCGCCGCAATCCCGAGGCCCACACAGCAACGTAATGAGTATGGCGCCACCTTCGGCGGGCCAATCTTCAAGAACAAGACATTCTTCTTCATCGATTATCAGGGCACAAAAAGCATTCAGGAGAGCACGGCGTCGGCCGGAGTTCCTTCGACACTCGAGCGCGCCGGCAATTTCGGGGAAGTGTGTACTGCACAGAATGGCGGGGTGTTTGGCACTGGCACAGACCCCAACACCGGTGCTGTCTATAACAACGTGTGTACCGACGGCGCCGGGAATTTACTGTCTGCGGGACAGCTTTGGGATCCGTATAGCGGCGTGTACAACTCCTCGGCGGGCTTGGCCCAGCGCTTCACTCCCATTCCCAATAACAACATCGCCAGCTACATCAGTCCCGGTAACCCGAATCTGCCATCCAATCTTCAACCGACGCCTGGCCAAGCCGGCAACCTGATCGATCCGGTGGCGCAAAAGATGATCAACCTGTTCCCGTCGGCGAACTATCCAGCGGGCGGTCCTTTCGACAACTGGGCAAATTCGGGACCGGTTCACAGCAGCGACGCCAAAGCGGAGCTCAAGATCGACCAGCGCTTCAACGCAAGTAATATGTTGACCGCCAAGTATTCCCAGGAGTGGGACAATCATTTCCAAGTCTGGAGTTGCTTTAACAATTTTGTCGATCCGTGCTCCGCAGGGCCAAACGATTTTACCGCTCATGTATTCGCGATTAACGAGACTCACACCTTTAGTCCGACAACCTTGTTGATCACTACTCTGGGCTTCACACGAAATACGTACAACGAACAGCAGTACGCCTACAGGAGCAGCGTGCCGGATCCGCTCGGCACCCTCGGGTTTCCATCCTATCTGGCAGCGAACGGCTTCACGGGAGTTCCCGCCATTTTCATCAATGGCTATCCCTCGGCGGGATACACCAGCCTGGGCGACGACCCATACGGTAACTACAGGGAGGGGGAAAATACAGGGCAGTTGACCGTTACGCTCAGCAAGGTGCGGGGCCAGCACGAGATGAAGTTTGGGTTTGACGGCCGCTTGCGCCAGATCAACTACATCCAGACGAATGCTCCTTTGGGCAACTTCAGCTTCGACAACACTGGCAGCTCTGAATTCAGCAGTACCGATAACTCGACCTATGGCGGCGATGGAATGGCCAGCTTCCTAATGGGCCAAATGCAGGGTGGCGGAAATACCGGGTACGAAATCCAGTTCCGACCGTCGATGGAGAACTATCAGTACGCCTGGTTCGCCACAGGATAACTGGAAGGCAACGCCCAAGCTGACGGTGAATGCAGGTTTACGCTATGAACTCGCTCTGCCTCGAACCGAACGCCACAACCGGCAGAACTGGTTTGATCCGACCGCGATCAATAAGAACTTGAATGGGGGCAGTCTTACCTTCCCCGATCCGGTCACGATCAGTATGTGACCCGCACATTCTACGGTGGAGAACAGTTCACGAACGCGAGCAACCGGACGAACTGGGATACCGACTATAAGAATATCCAGCCTCGCTTTGGCCTCTCCTACAGGTTCGCCGACAAGACGGTACTGCGCGGAGGATACGGCATCTACTTTGGTCAGACCCGCTCCGGCGCCAACGGTGTCGGCAGTTACGGCACGCAGGGTTACAACGTATATACCAGCGCGATCACCACATACCAAAACGACGGGGCGACCCCTTATCTTCACATGAGCAATCCTTACCCCAACGGGTTCGTTCAACCGGAAGGAAGCTCTCTGGGTCTATCGAATGATGTTGGTTTTGGCGCAGTTGGGCCGATTCGTAGCGGCTATGCTATAAAGACGCCCTACGAGCAAAGCTGGAGCTTCGGCTTCGAGCAGCAGCTCCCCTGGAGCACCGTGCTCGATGTGGAGTACATCGGGAAGAAAGGTACGCACCTGTATTTCAGCGGCGCGAATTCGCTCAATACTTTGGGGCCGTGGGTAGAAAACCTGCCCCTCACCGCCCCTGACCCGACTCACCCGTGCAATACGCTCACGATCCCCTGCCTTAACAACTACGTCACGAATTACCTTTCCCAATCCTACGGCGGACCTATAAGTGACCCGAACAGCACGCTCTCCTATCCAACCGTGCAAGCCCTCCAATACTATCTTCCTTTCATGCAGTTCACGGGTGTAACCACCGACGTTCAGCCCATTGCCAACTCCAGTTACCACGGTCTGCAAATCAAGGCGGAGAAGCGGTATTCCAATGGGTTGCAGTTCCTCGTGACGTACACGTGGTCCAAATCGATCGAACGATTCGTCGATTTATGACGACAACATAACTTATATCGGCAGCTTCACCAGTCTTCAGGATCCCAACAAGCCCGGGCAGGAGAGAAGCCTTTCGACGTTCGATATTCCGCAGGTGGTGCAGTTTACCTACACCTATGACCTGCCAATCGGGCACGGACGGGCGTTCCTCGGCAACATGCCGCGCGCACTCGATGCCGTCGTGGGGGGATGGAAGACGAACGGAATCTGGCGTATTTCAGCGGGGCGTCCGTTGACGGTTACAGTCGGCGGTGGTGGAACGCCTCTACCCACCTACGGTTCGCAACGGCCTAACATTGTGGGCACGCCTGAGCGAGCGGGTGGCAGCCACAGCGATTGGGTGAACCAATACTTCGCCAATCCCAACGTATTCCAGTACCCGGACCCTTACACGCTGGGTAACGCTCCCCGCTCGCTTTCGGAGATTAGGAGCCCGATGGTATTTAGCAGCGACTTGTCTGTCGAGAAAGAGTTCTCGATGGCGAAAGTACACGAAGGCCTGAATGCTGAGGTTCGCTTAGAGGCACAAAACGCATTCAACCATCCGATTTTCAGTTTGGGTACACCTGGGCCTTATGGCAGCGACACGCTCAACGTTGGTTACTCCGATTTTGGGCAAATAACCAGCATGGGGCCGATCCCGCCACGCCAGGTGCAGTTGGCATTGAAGATCACTTTTTGAGGTGGCACAGATCGAGAGCTTTTGCTGCCATCGGCTCGGTTTAGCTGGGGAGTTCGGTGGGGTTGGCAGGGAAAGTTGCTGAATGGGGAGTTGTAAACCAGGGTACCGCCGTTCCATGTGCAATGAGCTGCATAAACACAGCAGAATCGGTAGCTTGATTTGAGAAAACCCTTGATTGAAACGTTTCAATATTCGTATACTGCGGTTGGCGCGTGATTCGTGTTTCTTGCCGCCATCCCCAGGCGCACTGATTTGAGGGCTATCGCCGCAACGCCGTCAGTGTGGAGAATGGAACGACAGATATGAATGCAGCTCCTGGCCGCAACAATCTCCCTTCCGGCACTTATCTGTTCCGACTGTTTAGACTAGAGCGTGTTTCACAAGTACCTTTCAGGCCTAAGGGCGCACTCCCGCAGGGGCTAAAGCCCGCATTTGTTGGAGCCGCTTACGGCACGGCTGAAGCCGTTTCCTCCCCAAAACCGATTTATGAAACATGTTCTAACCACTTCGATGTGTCTAGAAAAGACACTGGCTGTGCGATGAAAGGACTCGTATGAAAATACATTCCGAGCACTTGAAGGCTTATGTTCGGCTGGCGGCTGTATTGTTCTTAGCAGGCCTCAGCGTCTTCTGCGCGAGCGCGCAGACTCGGAAGCCATCAACTCCGCTGACGAAGCGAGTTGTGGCCGATTATGGATATTGGAGCAAATACCAGACTCCACCTTACGGAGCGAAACAGATTCCCTATTCAAAACTGACGCATATCATCCACTTCAGCGTGGGTTTCGGCTCCGACATGACGCTACAGGTTCCGGATGGATATCTCGAACCAGCGCTCCTTAAAAATGCGCATAAGGCCGGCGTCAAAGTCATGGTCGGTCTGGGTGGGGATTTTCCGGCGTTCGATTCCAACCCGCAGTTAATATCGGTTTTCGCCGGCAACGTGTGGGCCTTCGTCAACAAATATGGATATGACGGCGTCGACCTCGACTGGGAGTACCCCTCGGCGGATGAAGCTGGCACTTTTTACAGCGTGATGGTGGCGTTGCGGTCGGTGTTACCCAGTCCGCGGTACGTGATTTCCGTCGATGCCGCACCGTGGGGAGGCGCTGGGTACGCTACTCCTCAGGTGAACCCCTACCTCGATTACTTCAACATCATGCAATATGACTGCGCTGGTCCCTGGACGGCGGATGGGCAGCTGAATTCCGAAATTATTTGGGATCCGAGCGATCCCGATCCCTGGGAGTGCCAGCCGGGGGGCGCGGCCAACGAGTCGATCGCCCTTTACCTGCAAGCTGGCGCTGCCCCGTCGCAACTCAACATGGGCACGCCGTTCTATGGATACGTTTACTACAATGTGAGTCAGTTATTTGGGGCGTGCCCCAACGCCAGCCACACAAAGGACGGCAATTGCGATAGCTATGTTTGGGGACAGAACTACGGGACCTACTTCAAACAGCGGATCAATAAGAAAGGTTGGGAGACGTTCTACGATCCGATTGCGCTGGTGCCGTATATGCTGAGGGCAGACGGAAAGCCAGGTTTCGGCACCTACGACGACGCATTCTCGACTTATTATCGCGTATGGTTCGTAGATTGGCAGGAGAATATTGGCGGCACGTTTATGTGGTCGCTCGATGCGGACTACGATGGCCAATCGCAGGATCTACTCGATGCAATGTATGCAGCAAGTCTGCCGCCGGCCAACTAATGTGCGGCACTAGGAAGGCAGAAGTGCATGCCCGGCATGGGATTCGGCAAATGAGAAGAAGATCGCGGGCCGGAATGGCAGTTGTTCTGGCTTGTTGCGTCCCCCTCATGTGCTCCTTCGTATTTGCCGTCCCGCCTGGGCAGTCACTGGAACTCTCTCGGCCGGTTCGCCCCTGGGAGTTTGTGTCGGCATTAGGCACGCAGGCTGGCATTTGGGGGAACGAGCAAGGGAACCTTGAGGCGTGGGTTTACCCCTTCAAAATCCTGAAAGATTTCCATCTGCGATTTCACGTGGACGGCGCAATCGTACCGGCAGAGACGCAGGCGCGCACTTTGATTGTCCGGCCCGAATCCACGACCATTGTCTATGCTGGCGACAACTTCTCAGTGCGGGAAACTCTGTTTGTCCCTGTACATGAACCGGGCATCGTCATTGCCCTGGAGGTCGACACCACTAAACCTTTAGAGATCGAAGCGGTCTTCGAGCGGGATTTTCAGCTGGAATGGCCCGCCAACTTCGGCGACGCGAGCCAGGAGTGGGATCCTGGTTTGCGCGCTTTCCACTTCGCGGACGATGGGGGAAAGTTTGACGCATTAGTTGGATCGCCATCCGCCAGCAAGACCTCCGAGGAATACTCTACTAACTATTTCATTTCCCGCCAGAACTCTTTTGTTCTTGGTCCCACCGCGAAGGGAATAGAGACAAAGTTCGTTGTTATTGCGGCCTCATTTACCGGCCGCGCACCGTTGGCAACGACTTACGAGCACTTATCGAAAGACTATGCCAGCCTTCTGTCCGAGTCCGCTGGCTATTACGGCGACTATTTGGCGAACACTGTAAGCGTTCACCTTCCCGACGCTCTACTGGAAAGCGCATATGACTGGGCGAGAGTAAGCATGTTGCAAGGTGTCACCGAAAACCCGTTCCTCGGCAAAGGCTTGCTGGCGGGCTTTGACACTTCACGCGGCGACTACCGTCCCGGCTTCGCCTGGTTTTTTGGGCGTGACTCCGAATGGACTTCGCTCGCGTTGAATGCGGAGGGCGATTTTTCGGATTCGCGCAGCGCACTGGAGTTTCTAGGCAAATATCAGCGCGCTGAAGGAAAGATCCCTCATGAGATCTCTCAAAGCGCTAGTTTTACAAACTGGTTCAAAACGGAATGGGCATTCGCATCGGCGGATGCGACTCCGCTGTTCATTATTGCGGCGGACGATTATGTCACCCGCAGCGGAGACGTCGAATTTGCTCGCCAGCGGTGGGATAGTCTTTGGAGAGCTTACGGATTTCTAAAATCCACCTTCAGCGGCCAAGGACTTGCTCAGAACGCCGGCGTTGGCACCGGTTGGATTGAAGGCGGCCCGCTGTATCCGGTACAGACCGAGTTGTACCAAGCATCGTTGGGAGTGGAAGCGGCAAAAGCGCTTTCGCACTTGGCTCATCTTTTGGGCAAGGAGGATGTGGCTGGCGAACTTACGCACACATTTACCCGGCAAACTCGACTATTGGACACAACTTTCTGGTCTGCGGATAAACAGATCTATGCCTACGCCCTCGATTCGAATGGCAAGCGCCTGGATGTGGCAAGCGTTCTGGCTGCGGTCCCTATGTGGTTTCGGCAGCTTAACGATGAGCACGCGCAAAGAATGATTGAGACCCTTGCCGGATTCGACCATCAGGCGGATTGGGGCATGAGGATTCTTTCTTCACATGATCCGAACTACGACCCCGGTGGATATCACTTCGGAACAGTTTGGCCGCTGTTCACAGGCTGGGCCTCGATTGGCGAGTATCATTATCACCGTCCGCTTCCGGCTTACTCGAATTTGCGGGCCAACGCGCTGCTCGCTTTAGACGGATCGCTTGGCCATGTCACAGAGGTTCTTTCGGGCAACTACTATCAGACCCTCGCCACTGGATCGCCGCATCAGATTTGGTCGGCGGCCATGGTTGTGAATCCGCTGCTAAGCGGATTGCTGGGACTCAGCACGGATGCGGCCAGTTGTCATTTGGCATTCGCTCCACACGTTCCGGCGGATTGGAATTCGTTTTCGGTCGAGAATGTACGGCTTGGCAGCGAGAAATTCGATCTGGCTTATCACCGGACGGCTGACCTTATCCGGCTGCAAGTGCAGTCGGCAGGTGCAAAACAGTGTTCCATGGAGTTTTCTCCGGCAGTAAGCCTGCGTGCAAGGATCAAACAGGTTCAATTCAATGGACGCAGGTTGCCGTTCCATCTGGAAACACACTCGTCGGACCAGCACATCACCATGGACCTACCAATCGCCGCCGGCAAGAACATCGTCGAAATCAAGCTGGAGAACAATTTCGAGTTGAGTTGGTCGCCAACTCTTCCCCCGTTAGGGAGCACGAGTCGAGGTCTGCGCGTGATTTCCGAATCGTGGACACCGGCGCGGGACGCTTTGACTTTGCTGCTTTCGGGCCTAGCCGGCCAGAGCTATGAGCTCTCGGCCTGGAATGCAAGTCAGATTTCTTCCGTTGATGGCGGTCAACTGGATAAGACTGCCGAACCGGCCAAAGTGCGGGTGCAACTTCCGGCGAGCGCGCCCGGCGGAGACTCGCATGCCTCAGTCGTGATTCATTTTGCGGGGAAATAAAACTGCACTGGCGAAAAAGAAGATTGCGATCTTGAACGCAAGGGAGAACGGCTCAAATGCTTCGATATCTTAAGGGAATCATCGTATTGTTCGCGGGGATCGTGCTCCTGCTTTCTGCCGCTCAAGCCCAGAAACGCGCCGTGGATGCGGAAGGTCATGAGTGGTGGAAACATGCGGTCTTCTACGAACTCTATCCGCGCAGCTTCGCCGATAGTAACAATGACGGCATTGGGGATCTGAAGGGCATCGACTCGCATCTGGATTATCTGGAAGATCTTGGCGTGGATGCGATCTGGATTACACCGTGCTTTCCCTCGCCTCAGGTCGACTTTGGTTATGACGTTTCCGACTACGAGAACATCGATCCGATGTATGGAACGATGAACGACTTCGAGCATCTGGCGCGCGATGCCAAGAAGCACAATATCCGGATCATCATGGACTTTGTGCTCAACCACACTTCCCCACAGCACAAATGGTTTCTGGATTCGGCGTCGTCGCGGACCTCGGCACACCGGGACTGGTACATTTGGCGCGATGGCAAAGGACCGGGCGTTCCGCCCAATAACTGGCTATCCGGCTTTGGCGGGTCGGCTTGGCAGTTTGACCCCAAGACCGGCCAGTACTACTACCACTTTTTTGCTGTCGGCCAGCCCGATCTCAATTGGCGCAATCCAGCGGTTGAGAAGGCCATGTTCGATGTCACGCGCTTTTGGTACAAGCACGGCGTTTCCGGGTTTCGCCTCGACGCCGTCGATCTCTTGTTTGAGGATCCGAATCTTCATGACAATCCATTGTTAGAGGGCAAGAACGAGTTCGGCGACTCCAACATGGAGAACAAGTTCAACGACAAATTGCCCGAGGTTCACACTGAGTTGAAGAAATTACGCAAGGTCGCCGACGACTACGACGCTGTCTTGATTGGCGAGACCTATACTTCGAATCGAGACGAACTCAAAGAATATTACGGCGACCACAACGATGAGATCCAATTGCCGATGGATTTCATGTTCTGCCAGGTCGATAAGCTTTCGCCCAAAGATTTCCGCATCCAAATCGCAAACGCGGAGTCCACCGGGGGATGGCCGGTTTACGTGATCGGCAATCACGACATGCCGCGTTCTTACGACCGCTATGGCGATGGTAAACATAACGACCAAATCGCCAAACTCATGGCGGGATTGTATCTGACGCTGCGTGGAACGCCCGTCATGTATTACGGTGAAGAACTGGGGATGGAGAATAACGATCCAGTGCGCAAGGAGGATGTAAAGGACCCCATTGGCATCGCGGGATGGCCAAAGGAAAAAGGCCGCGATGGAGAGCGCACTCCTATGCAGTGGAACGACTCGCCGAATGCCGGGTTCAGCCAGGCGACCCCTGGTTACCCGTTCCCGCGAGCTATAAGACCCACAATGTCGCGAGCGAATCGAAAGATCCCGATTCCGTTCTGCAGTTTTATAAGCGGCTACTGGCGCTTACGCCATCACGAGCCCGCGTTGCTGGATGGAGACTACGTCGCACTCAATCAAGACAACCCCGACGTCCTCTCCTATCTTCGCCGTTACAAGAACGAAGCGGTGCTGGTTGCTCTCAACATGTCGAACGCGAAGCAGCAGATCAGCTTCGATCTCTCGATGGAAGGCTTCCCTTCCGCCAAAGCCACGCCTGTGCTGACGACCTTGGCCGCTCCTCCAGCCGGCCAATTGGGCCAGGTTTCGCTGGAGCCTTTTGCGGTTTACATCGCACGACTTTCTCGATGAGTCAGACTCGCATGAATAGTTTTGAGCAAACGGAAATTCGGCGCCCGCACAATCGGACCCGCATGAGCATCGCAAACGAATTGGCGCAAGCGTGCAGCCTGCGGCATTGTTCATGCTTTCTCCTTTGCATCCCATTGCTTGCTGGTGGGGCTTGGGCACAGTCCGGCAATGCATGGAAAACGCAGCTCTCCACTCTCGTCTCACCTCATACTTACGTTCAGAAACGGGCGTCGAGTTATGACCGCAGCGGCGGCAATGATGATTTCGTCAAAATTGCACCCGGAGAAACAATTACTTTGCTCGACGCCCGGGGACCGGCACTTATCACCCATATATGGATCGCGCTTGGCTCGTCAGAGGCATTTCACTTGAAGAAACTCGTGCTGCGCATTTTTTGGGATGACGAAGCCTCGCCGAGCGTAGAGACCCCGCTCGGTGATTTTTTCGGCCTTGGGCTGGGAGACTACTTTCAATTTGAATCGGTACCGTTGTCGGTCGCCTCCGATAAGGCCATGAATTGCTTCTTTCCCATGCCTTTCCGGAAGCATGCGCGCATCACTATCACCAACCAGGGCAGCGAAAACGTCGACTCGTTCTATTTCAATATCGACTACCAGGCGTTAAGCAAAGACCTCGCCGCCGACACCATGTATTTCCATGCCCAGTATCGCCAAGCGACGCCGAACAGAGGATGGACCAGCGATTGGAAATCAAATGACACGCCCGCTGTAGTCGCAAAGAACAATCTCAATGGAAAAGACAACTACGTTTGGCTTGATGCCACCGGCCAGGGGCACTTCGTTGGCGTAACCATGTCCATCCTTCAGAATCAGGATGGGTGGTGGGGTGAAGGCGACGACATGTTTTTCATCGATGGCGAAAAGTTGCCATCGATCACTGGCACAGGTTCGGAGGACTATTTCCTCGGAGCGTGGGACTTCGGCGACCATGCGTTCTCGTATGGACTCTACGGGGCGCCGGTTAAGGGTTCGGAGCTTGCCGGGAGCCGCTCTTCCGTATATCGCTTTCATCTTGATTCGCCGATTCCATTTACCAAGAGCCTGAAGGCGACGATTGAACATGGCCATGCCAATCATCGTTCCGATAATTATCTTCTCTGTCGCTTATTGGTATCAGAAGGAACCGCATGCGCCGTTCCCTGCGCTGCCTGGGGTTGAGGAGCGAATTCCCCGACTTTATCCCGTCGGAGGTCCCGGGAATGCTGCGAAGTAGAAGCCAGCGCGTGCCTCGACAGCGGATATTGTCAGTCCTCCTGATTCTGGTTTTCTGCATAGCCGCGTCGCGCTCTTCCGCGCAGCCGATATCGACTGCGGCCCGGCCGATCGTAGTCGGGTATTTTCGAGGCGATAGCATGCGCCGGCAGTTCTATCTCAAGGATCTGATCTCACAGGGTGCGGCTACGATTCTCGACCAAATCAATTACTCGCAGGCGAATATTGCTAACAATCGATGTATCGTGGCCGACCCGGTTGCGGATCTGACTTATTCATTCTCAGCCGGCGATAGTGTGGATGGCACTGCCGATACGCCCGCGATACCGCTCAGAGGGAATTTTCATCAGCTACAGGAACTTAAACGCCTGTATCCACACATCAAAGTGGTGATTTCTCTTGAAGGCAATGCGGATGTGTTTGTGAAAGCGGCGCAACCCGAGAGTCGGGTTGCGTTTGTCACTTCGTGTGTTCAACAGTTTATTCAAGGGAAGATTGCCGATGGGATCGAGGTTCCCGGCATTTTCGACGGCATCGATATCGACTGGGAGTACCCGCTGGAAGCAGACAAACTCAACTTCACTGCGTTATTAGCCGAGTTTCGGCGTCAACTGGATGCGATCGGGCCAAATCACTTGTTAACTGTCGCTATGGGCAGCGGCCGCAACACTTATCAGCACCTTGATATGAGCGCCGTCGCACGTTATGCGGACCAGGTTGGCATCATGAACTACGATTACGCCGGACCCTGGAGCAAGAAGACGGGGTTGGTCGCTCCGCTGTACCACGCGCCAGGAGATCCGGAGGTCGAACGGGAGTGTCGATGCGACAATCTGGGCCTACAAAGGCGCGGGCGTGCCACCATCCCGGATGCTAATGGGACTTCCCTTCTACGCTTACTCGTGGAAGAACGTTGCTCCGGCAAACCATGGGCTTTTTCAACTCGGCGAATCGGACCCTAAGGATGTTCTTTATAACTACATTGTTTCCATTCAAAGCAAATTCACAGTGTATCGCGACCCCTCATCGATGGCGCCATGGCTGTTCGATGGGAGTACCTTCTGGACGTATGATGATGACGTATCCATCGGCACCAAGGTTAAGTACGCAAAAGAGCGGGGTTTGCAGGGAGTAATGATCTGGGAACTAAGTGGCGACACTACGGATTGTAAGCTGTTAAAGACAATCGCGGCGGCACTGGGCCGGCATGATCAAGGCAGAAACGCCGGCTACGGAACGCAGTAGGTTCGCGGCGGTAAAGGAATGAGGTAATACGAGCCTCCAATGACACAAACACACAAGCAAGCAGGAAATAGTCGAATTGCTTTGATCCTCGCGTTGTTCGCGGTGGTCGCGAGCAGTACCGTTCTCGCGCAGAACGAACCTTGATTCTCGTGAACTGGCAGAAGAAAACATTAAACCGCACGGTTCCGACACTCCAGGCCGTGCTCAACCCGATGCTGCGTCGCGGATCGCCCATTCACGATGCTTCCTTCAACGCTCTGCACAAGCTGGGTGCCGACTACGCTCGCTATGCCTTCTGGATGCCCTTCCCGAAATTGGCGGTGGCGGAATTGCGCCCTCCGGACCTGAAGCAGACGTATTGGGATTTCCAATACATGGACCCCGTAGTTGAGGACATTATGCAGGTTTCGGCGGGGCACAGCCCCGTGATGAGTTTTAGCACCATCCCACAGTGGATGTTCACCACTCCCGAGCCCGTTGCATATCCAGAGGATCCCAATCAAGTGATCTGGAATTATTCACAAGGCACGGTGCTTCCCGATGTCAAAGGGATGGGAGATTACTTTGGCCGGGTGGCGGCCTGGTACAACCTGGGCGGGTTCACGGACGAATTGGGCAAGTTCCATTCTTCGGGACATCACTACGACATCCATTACTGGGAGATCTTTAACGAACCCGATGGGGAACACGAAACGACTCCCCAGCAATATGTGGAGCGTTATGATGCCGTGACTCAGTCCGTGCTTAAGGTATCACCGGACATGAAATTTGTGGGTCTCGCGCTGTCTGCTCCCTCCGACGCAGCGAGAACCTTGGCATATTTTCTAGACCCCAAGAACCACCAACCAGGCGTCCCGTTGGATTACATCTCCTTCCACGGATATGCCACGCCAT
>CAWDPB010000102.1:0-11605 GCA_963804075.1 uncultured Acidobacteriaceae bacterium
GACCCGAAATATTCTAATAAGGTGCAACTGCGGGAGCAGATGAAGGAACCTATATGAAAGTTCATTTGATTATTCGAAGACCTGCATCCGGCTGGCGATGGTGCTGCTGGTCGGTTTCAGCGCCCTATGGGCAAGCGGGCAGGACCACGCTTTGCCAACAACCAAGATTCCCAAACCGGCAAAGCGGCTCATTGGCGATTACAGCTATTCGAGTCGGACTCAGACACCGCCCTACACCTCGGAGCAAATCCCTTCCGCCAAATTGACGCACATTATTCACTTCTGCCTCGGCTTTTATTCCGACGGCTCGCTCTACATTGCCGGCGGCCCCGGTGGCCTTCTCGAACCCAATCTTATCCGCCAGGCACATAAGAACGGCGTCAAAGTGCAGATAGGCGTCTGCGGCCCCTTTTATGAGTTTGATGACAATCCCAGTGGATGGCCACGCTCATTGGCAACGTGGAGACGTTTGTCACTCGAGCACGGATACGATGGTGTGGACATCGATTGGGAATATCCCACAATGGGGGAAACCAATAACTTCTACAGTCTGATGGCGGGTTTACGGGCGGCGCTTCCGTCCCCGACCTACTTGATCTCTGCGGATGTTCCACCCTGGGGAAACGGAGGCAGCGGGTATGCCATCCCCGAGGTGGACCAGTTCGTCGATTACTTCAACATTATGATGTACGAGTGCGCTACGGCCGGGGAGTCGGATGGGCAGCTGAATTCGGAAATCTTTTGGGACTGGAACAATCCCGACCCCTGGGAGTGCCAGCCGGGAGGCTCCGCCAACGAGGCAGTCAACATTTTCCTCCAGGAAGGAGTCGTGCCCTCACAGCTCAACATGGCCACCCCTTTCTACGGTTATCTCTATTCATATGTGTCGGAATTGTTTGGAGACTGCCCGCCCGCCTACCTGACGAAGGAAGGATCCTGCGTGGGCATTTCGGCTCACAACTACGGAACCTTTTTCAAACAGCGGATCAACAAAATGGGCTGGCATACCTATTACGACCCGATTGCGCTGGTGCCGTATATGCTGCGCACGGATGGCAAGCCGGGGTTCATCACGTACGACGACGAGGTTTCGACTTATACCCGCGTGTGGTACTCCGACTGGCAGTGGAATCTGGGCGGAGTGTTCATGTGGTCGATTGATGAGGACTATGACGGCCAAACGCAGGATCTGCTCGATCAGGCGTACGCGGCCAGTTTGACACCGAGTAACTGATACGCGGCGCGGGAGGCGAAGCGCGGCATCGGTCCGCCTTGCCTCTCGAAAACCCGGCAGTACTCGCAAGCAGGGGAACTATTGCCCATCGACTCTTGCGAGAACGTAACGCAAGAGTTCTATGCAATGCAGGCTTGCGTGACGGAGCGCTTCGAGCCTGGAGCACCTCGGGCCGTGGAACGAACTGCTTGGGCATCCGTGGGCCTGTTTGCATGAGTGTAGCGGTCCCCAATGAGCTGGATAAAAACTTGTACTTCAAAACAATGAAGATCATAACGCAGGTAAGAATGATATGAGCGCTCACTGCCTAATGGAATGGGTGAAGGGTTCAGGAATACCGCTCCTCGCTGTCGTCGTGTCAGGCGTGAGCGTTTTGGCTGTGTGTGTTTTTTCTTGGTGGCAGGTTCGCATTGCGCGGGAAAAATTGCGCTATGACCTTTACGACCGCCGATTCGCAGTCTACATGGCATTCCATGAGTTGCTGGTAGCGGTCGTCGAGAAAGACACCCGCCCAAAGTTCCACTCCTAACCGTGCCATCGGAAATCGACGTGAACGAGCCGGTCATAGTGCCCTTGCCGTTGAACGTCAAAACTCCCATCATGGCAGATTCGGGGCTAGCCATATTGGCGGTCCAGAGGTTGGTCAAGAAGCTGTAGCTGCCATTCAGGCTCGCCTTGCTGAAGCCAGCAGCCTGCGCGGGTAGCGCAAGGGCGAGCGTTACAACGCCCAAGAGCGCAACCTGCACAAAACGTCGGTCAACAATCTGCATGGAGCACCTCTTGTGAACAGAATTTATCTTCATTACTTCCAGCGAAAGAGCCCGCCGATCCTGCGTGAACGCCGCAATGCTAGTACGGCAACTAGTGCGTGTGAAATCAAACGAATGTTAATCCTGCATTGGCGTGTTGTGCGCCCTCGTTGACTCGGTTTCCTCCCATCCTTACTATTGCAGGCTAATCGTTGCGCTCCTCATGATTGGTCAAACCATCTCGCACTACCGCATCGTCGAGAAATTAGGCGGCGGCGGTTTCAACGGCTATTCTCATAGCATGATGACCAATGACGAGCGCATGCAGCGTGAGTCCAGCCTGATCGCGACGATTCGAACAAAGCTTCCCGAATTCGTGAAAGCCTGGGCGCAATGACCTCGCCTTGATGCCCTCGGCTTCACGCTCCTTCTCTTTTTCAATGAGCGTCTCCATCGTCCAGGGCTCGTTAACTATTTGTTCGATGGTCTGCTGAGCCGTCGGGAGATCGGGAATTTCAACAAAATAATTCGGATTCTTACGGTGCCATGTAATAGCTTGGCTGCCGTCGCTCCACACCGCAAGCGGTGCTCCTGTAGCATGGGTGTAGGACTTGAGTTGTTCTTTGCCGTCCTTCGCCTTTTCCCGCTTTACCTCAATGATTAAATATGGGACGTTGGGCCGGTCAGCGTCCATCACGATGATATCGGCACGCTTAGACGTATCGCGCCCAAAAGTGATTGGATACTCAATCTGGATGCGGGCCAGAGGATAATGGTAGTGCGCTAAAAGCCGTTGAATCCAAAGCTGCCGGATAATCTCTTCCGGCTTTGCCTGAACTTCTCTCCCACGAATTTGACACTGGATAAACGGCTTGCCATTCTTCTCATGTGAGAAGGGCCTTTACCGCCTTGATTCCCGCTTCATCGAACAGGATGAGAGAGCGTTGGCCCTCTGCGAGGATTTCGCTGATTGTGTCGGCCATTATTTTCTTTGTGTCAAGAGCGGTGCCAAAAACACGTCTCGCCCTTGACGCCGTTTGAACAAACGATTGTACCCGCATCCGGATGCTTACGGGGTTGGTGGAGTCGTGGGATAACAAGGGGGAGCCGCGTGGTTCTGGCGGCGTGGGGGCCTCCCTCCCGTTGCGCATTCGCCGACACGATCAGCCGCGCTGTGGCTCTTTGAAAGTTTCATAGACCATCGCTCGATCCTGGAGCTCCAAAGAAAGTCAAGTCGCCTTCGCCAAGTGATCGGTTTTTGATCGTATTCCCTTCGCCACCGAGGAGAGTAGAAACCGCACTGCCGCTTCCCTCAAAAAGTTGCATCAGGGAGCGATCTATCCCCAGCTTACTGATGCGCCGATCAATAACTACGCTGACTTTTTGAACTTCTTTCGTGGTGGTCACACTATCGACGACAACATGGCTGCCGGGAGTGTAGCAGCCACGCTGCAAGCCGCTGCGTTGAATATCTCTATCGCCAGTGGATACCTCACAAAGACGCGAAGTCAGGCGATACACGCCGAGTTCCTCGTAGATGTTTTCCTGACGGCGTCGGGATCGGAACTCATCCAGACCGCCATGGATCGCCCCTTCTGTGAAATAGCGGTAGCAGAGGCGCGGAAGAGCATCGCTGAGGATGATGGCATGCGATGCAGACGTCGCGCCTTGGCAGTGCTTTCTCTGCAGTGCGGTTCGAGAAGAAAAAACTGCGAAAACTGTAAGTTCGCGGGCAGGCAAGTCGCATTCGCAACGCCAATTCGCGGTTTTCTCATCTCGAACCACACTGCGGATTCGGCTCGTCCCCGAACTCCTCTCCGTTCAGTGAGCCTCGGACATGGACGGGCCCGGAGAAGACGCGAGCGCGGTCCTAGCCTCAGTCGCAGCTGCAGGGGCGAGCAAATAGCCATGAGCCACGCCTTTCGCGTCGGTGTAGGCTCCAGTGATATAACCCGTCTCATTAATGCTGAGGCCACCGGTACCTTTAAGCAGGCTCGGGCCATTCGCCGCGCCCGGAGCGGAGAATGGGGTTATCGTACCATCGGCTGCGCGCACGAAGCCCTGTAGTATGCCGCTCGCATCCAAGTAAGCTCCCGTAATGATCGTCGAGTCATTGACGCTGAAGCCAGCGGTTCCCTGAATAACCTTCCGGTTCGTGACTGCGCCCGCCGCGGAGAAGGTGGTTATCGTACCATCGGCTGCGCGCACGAAGCCGTGACGGGCATCCTTTGCGTCTGTGTAGCTTCCCGTGATAGCTCCCGCGGTGTTGATGCTGGCTGGGATCGTTCCAAGATCTCGGTGAAGCTTGGCGGTGCCAGTGCTTGCACCCGGAGCAGAGAACGGAGTTATCGTGCCATCGGCTGCCCGTACAAAGCCGTGATAGAGGTAGCTTTCGTCGGAGTACATCCCCGTGACCACCCCGGCCGTATTGATGTTGGTGGGTTTGGTTCCCTGATAGGTGCCCGTGCCTGCGCCCGGAGTGTCGAACGTGGTGACCTTATACGGCTTACTGGCTGCGCGCACGAAACCGTGATACACATTGGCCGTGTCAAACCAAACTCCTGTAATCTGGCCCAACGAATTGATGCTAATGGGCGAGGTTCCCGTGCCTGCACCCGAAGCGTCGAACGTGGTGACCTTATACGGCTTACTGGCTGCGCGCACGAAACCGTGAGGGTTCTCGCCCGCGTCAAGGTAAAAGCCCACGATCTGCCCCCCGGTATTGATGCTGATGGCGAAGGTGCCTTTAACTGAGGTCGGGGCATCGAAGGACGTGATCGTGCTGTCGGAGGCACGCACGAAGCCATGAGCCAGGCCGTTGGCGTCGTAATAGAATCCCGTGATCATGCCAGCGCTGTTTATGCTGACGGGGAGTGTCCCTTGGTTCTTGCCCGTGCCTGCCCCTGGAACATCGAAAGGGGTAAAGGCCTGAGCTTGGAGCAATCCTTTCAGGAGGACTATCGATGCCAGTACGATCGCAGAGGCCAGCACGCATCGAATGGCTTGACGGCTGAACCCAAACAAATTTCGAAGTTGCGAGTTGTCCATGGTCAGGAGCTCCCTTGTGCTTCAAACAAGGCGGTGATTATACACGGATCCCACTGTTCGTCGCCTGCACCCGCGCACAGGATTATTTATTACTCACGAGTGTTCAGCCGGCATCCGAATTTCTTGTACTTGAGCGCCTCCGCTTCTGGCATGGCGCGACAGCGAGAAAAGCGGCAGCCCGAACATCAGGTGCGCAACGGCCGCTCCAGCCAATCCTCCAGAGCACTGTGCCGCAACATAAACCCCATTGTGGTAGGACAACGGGTTATAACGAATCCTACAAGTGTTCGATTTTTGATCGCATTCCAATCGCCCGGCGGCCTCCACCATAACAAGTGTTCGATTTTTTGATCGCATTCCGTCCGCCTGGGGCCTCCAGGAAACCGGACTGCCACTTTGCCATCTAGAGAAAATCGCAGCAAAGAGGACGCTTCGTATTGGGTTATGCTTTCTCTGCAGTGCGGTTGCGGACCAGAAAACCGCTAATTGGCGGGATTTTCGCGAGGGCTTTGTGAGGAGATTGAGAGATTTCTACGAAGCCCGGACTGCGTGGCGGAGGGAGAGGGATTCGAACCCCCGGTACGGTTTCCCGTACATCGGTTTTCAAGACCGACTGTTTCAACCGCTCACACATCCCTCCGCGGCTAGCTAAAGTTTACCAAGTCAAACGACCAGTTGGCAGATTACCTTGCGGCGATTTCCGGATTGGCAACTCCGATTCCCCCGGTGGAAGCCGACAAATCGGTCAGATAGATCAACGCAAGGAAGCTCGCTTGATGCTCTTGCCCTTCACTGCGATACCGGCTTGGTGTTAAAACCATAGAGGAACCCCGAAAAAAGTCCGTTAAGCAATCGAAGGATAGCTTGTGTGTCCGGAAAACCGGCACGCACGGGGAAGGATAAGAAAGGACCCTATGAAGGCATTAGTGAAAAGCCGGCGTGAACCCGGCCTTTGGCTGGAGGAAGTTCCAGAGCCGGAAATCGGCATTAATGACGTAAAAATTCGCGTACTTCTTACTGGAATCTGTGGAACCGATCTCCATATCTACCAATGGGACGATTGGGCGAAAGCCACCATTCCCGTCCCGCTCGTCATTGGCCACGAATTTGTCGGAGAAATCGCAGAAGTTGGGAGCAACGTCGCCGATTATCGAATCGGCGAACTTGTCAGCGGAGAAGGGCATGTAACTTGCGGACGTTGTCGAAACTGTCTGGCGGGGCGCCGCCATTTGTGCGCGCATACCCAGGGAGTGGGAGTGAATCGACCCGGCGCTTTCGCCGAATACATCGTTCTCCCCATGAGCAACATCTGGAAACACAATCCCAAGATCAACCCAGAAATCGCATCGATTTTTGATCCCTTCGGCAACGCCGTCCACACGGCATTATCGTTTCCCGTCCTCGGCGAAGATGTCTGATCACCGGCGCCGGGCCCATCGGCATCATGGCCGCCGCAGTCGTAAGGCACGCCGGCGCGCGCTACGTCGTCATCACCGACATGAATCCGATCGCCTCGAACTCGCCAAGAAAATGGGCGTCACGCTCGCCGTCAATACCCGTAAGAAGTCGCTCGCTGAAGTGCAAAAACAGTTGGGAATGGAAGAAGGCTTCGACATCGGCATGGAGATGTCGCGGCAATCCAACCGCTTTCCGCGAAATGATCGCGAACATGAGCCACGGCGCAAAGATCGCCATGCTCGGCATTCCTTCCACCGAAATGCCGATCGATTGGCACAAGCGTGATCTTCAACATGCTCACCATCAAAGGCATCTACGGACGCGAAATGTACGAAACCTGGTACAAGATGACGGTGATGCTCGAATCAGGCCTCGATATCACTCCCGTCATCACCCACCGGTTCTCATATCGAGATTTTGAGAAAGGTCTGGAAGCCATGAAAACCGGCGACACGGGAAAGGTGATCCTGGACTGGCGCAACGTGTCATAACAAGAAGCAATTCAGCTTGTGGAGGCGATCCCCGTCGCCTCCGCAAAGCGTGGGTGTCTTTACGCAATTCGCTAATGCTGCGGAGCGCGATCGGCGGGCGAGGCTAGCGCTTCTTTTCCATCGTTTCTTGTTCCGCTGCCATATACCACTCGCCGTCGCGTTCCACGAATACTTCGGTGAAGCGAACTTTGTTCGAGGATACGCGCCCAGCTTCGCGGACCGAAGCCGTTCGTTCCCCTTGCAAAATCGCGGTGTCGCCGTATGTTCTCACCATCAAGTTTTCCGGCTCCATCACAACGACTTTGCGCGGTCCGTTCTTGTAGCTCTTCAACCATTCTTCCCTCATCTCAAGATTGCCGTTGCTGTCAATGTGTGTGAAATCAGGTCCCACGTGCTTCGCATACTCAGTCCAGTTGGCGCTCACGATGAGCCCAGCCAGCTTCTTTTCCAGCGCTTCGATTTGTTCCTCTGGTTTTCCGCTCGTGCTGACGGATTGGGGTGAGACTGTTGCCGGAGTTGCCTGCGCTGCGGTTGGCAACGGCACAAAAAAACTACCTGTTAGCAGAATGATCCCGAAAATTGTTCGCATGAGCTTGCTCCTGAATGCCACGTTAGCTGGCAGGCTTGTAGGATTTTGGCGGGGCCGCCTTGTAATCCTCGGACTTTCCCCGCGGAATGCTCAGCGTCTTCCACTCCGAAGAACGCAGATGCTTAGCCAGGAACACAATTTGCCCGATGTGTTGGGCGTAGTGGGCGAGCGCGCGATTGAGCGCCTGCACAACCGTATGCGGTTCTTGGCGGATGGTCACGGTGCGGAGCAAGTCTTCATGCTTGAGCGAATCGAGGGCGGCGAAAACGCAGGACCAGCCTTGCTCCCACCAGCGGAGTACTTCTTCGCGCGTTGTGGCGCCGTTAAGCTCAAACTCGCGGTCGCGGAGACGGTCGGGCTTCTCGCCATCGGAAGTCAGAAAATCGGTAAAACGCGAGCGCGCATTGCCGGCAATGTGCTTGACAAGAACGGCCACGGAATTCGCTTCCGTATCAATCGTCGCGAAGAAGTCTTTGTCTTCGAGCTGAGCCATGGCGTTTTCGGCCATGCGCTTGTGCCCGCGCAGTTGACGGCCAATCTCGTCGAGATAGTGGGAGGACAGGTCGGTCATAGAAAGCCTATTGCAGAGGTCGGAGGTCAGATTGCAGAGGTGAGAAGCCCCTAGTTTTCGGCAGTTCCTTTTCTACAGGAGATTCTTACCTCTGCAATCTGACCTCTAACATCTGATCTTTACGTGTCTGATCCGCAATTGTACTTCGCTCGCCACCCTGAACCCGTAGTCCGCATATTGAAATTCCGGCGGAATACTCGATCGTGCTGCGCAGCGCGACATCTTGATGTGGTGGCGCCACGATCCTCCGCGAGACGCACGCCGCTGGCCTGTCTCCGGCCCGCGCGGATTCCGCTCGGGAGACACCGCGTAGTAATCGGGCGAGTACCAGTCGCTGCACCATTCGTGTACGTTGTCGCACATGTTGTGAAGCCCGAAGGCATTGGGCTCGCCACCGCCAACGGCTTCCGGCCCACTTTGCCAACGCCCCGGAATAATCGGGGCGCGACTGCGGCGGCTCATCACCCCAGGGAAACAGCGCGCCCTCGCGGTCTCCCCGCGCCGCGCGTTCCCATTCGGCCTCGGTAGGCAGGCGAAAATTCTTCCCCGTGACGGTCTTCAGCCACGCGCAATAAGAAGTCGCTTCGTGCCATGACACTCCGACGACGGGCTGGTTGGGCTGGTTGAGGTTGGTATCGCTCCAGAACGGAGGCGGCGACGATCCCGTCACCTGGACAAATCGTTTGTAGTCTCGGCGTTCGTGACTTGGCACGCCGCTAACAGAAACTCATCCACCCAGACGCGATGAACGGGTTTCTCATTATCTTGACCCGCATCGCATCCCATCAGGAACCAGCCTGCCGGAATCACGACGAGCGCCGGGCTCAATGGTTCTGCGCTGGGAGTGAACATCATAGTTTGATCCATGGATCAGAGCACACGCAACGCGTGAACTACTTCGCCGATTCTATTCTCCTGGAACATGCGAATCCCGGCCACGCCAGCCGCACCGGCTTCGAGGCAGGATTGGGCGTTTTCAGCGTGATGCCGCCCAGAGCGAACACGGGGATCTTCGCTTTACACGCTTCAGCTAAGGCTGCGAGACCTTGCGCTTGCGTTCCGGGCACAGCTTTTTTTCGAACACCGGCGCGAAGACGGCGAAGTCGGCGCCCTCTTTTTCGGCGCGAGCGACTTCGGACGGACTATGGCATGAAACGGCGACAACAAAGTGGCCAGTGGTCAGTGGTCGGTGCCCAGCGTGACTGACGGCCAGGCGCGCATCGCGCGGAGAGATGTCGTCGGAGCGCAGGTGGACTCCATCGGCGCCGGCTGCCAGGGCGATATCGGTGCGGGAGTTAATCAAAAGAGCAGTTGCCGGCAGCCGGTTGCCAGCCGCCGATCTGGCTTGCCTGACCGCACCCACGGCTTCACGGGCTAGTTGCTCAAGTTCGCGCGCGCTCAGGTCCTTTTCGCGAAGCTGGATATAGTCCACGCCAGCTTGCGCAGCTTCGGCAATTTTGTCCAGGAGAGTCCGGCGGCGGGCATCCTCGCCGCCGGGAAACTGTGAGCGGTCGGTTATGTAATACAGCAGCATGCTTGCCTATTGCTTAGGCGCTTCTCGCACAGGTTCGGAAGCCACACTCGCCGCGTTCTCCACGGGAGTCATAAACAACTTCAGATTCTCGGCTTTCCAACGCATCGCAGCATAAATGCGGTTGCGGCCGCTCGGGTGATCGAAAAAGACCCATTCTTCGACGGGACCGGGATTCATCTTGCGATATTCGCCGAGATGGATGGCGGCCTGCGCGAACCCGTCGGGCTGCCGGCTGGTGTTCAATCCGTACATATCAGCTTCGTGCTCCAAGGTGCGCGTGAAGGTGTTGACGATGGGCGTGATGACGAAACCAAAGACCAGGGCGATAAGCAACACCAGCGGTAAGACCGCCGTGTCGCCGACCCCGCGTATCTGCCATTTTTCGCCCCAACGCTGGATTGTCCAGCCCAGTGCCCAATGCAAGTAGGCGAAGAACGCGATGATCGCAATCGCGAAGAACACGATGCTTTTGTAGATATGGTTCATCACGTAGTGTCCCATCTCATGTCCCATGACCGCCTGAATTTCTTCCGGCGAACCGCGGCGCAAGAGATTGTCATTGAGCGTGATGCGCATCGTGTTCGCGAAGCCGCTGACGTTGGCGCTCATCTTCGTCGTCTGCTTGGAAGCATCGATCTCGTACACGTCCTTGGCGGGGATGCCGTTGGCTCGCGCCATGCTCAAGATGGGATCGACAATCTTCGGATCGTCGAGGCGAGTGACCTTGTTGAAAATCGGAACCAGATAAACCGGAGCGATCAAAATGACAAAGATCAAAAACAGGACCGACACACCCGCGCCCCAAATCCACCAGCTTCGTGACACTCGGCGAACAATGCCGAAGAGCAGCATCACGAGAAGGCCGCCCAACACCAAATCCACTCCAAGACCCTTAATCTGATCGACTAACCACGGGCCGAAAGTCTGCGTCGCCAGGCCGTATTTGTGCTCGCGGAAATAATCTTCGTAAACCGAGAGCGGGAACATCATGAGGGTGAAAAGAACAATGAACTGCACCCAGTAAACCAATGTGTGGATGGGCTTGAAGCGCGTGACCTTCTCCGCCAGATCGCGCATACGCGCTGACCAACCCCAGTTCAGAATCAGTAGCGCAACCGCGACCCCGTAGAGAAAATCCCAGAGGTTCATCCAGTATCCGCCTTCGAAATAGGCATCGGAGCGGGCTGTTTTGTCGGCGGGAATCTGCGCCATATAAGCGTCGGTGGCAGCGGCCGCGTTAAAGTTTGTCGTGGCGCGCGCCGCTTCCGGAACCTGAATGACGGACGGCATTTCGTTGGCGCCGGGCGGCTGGGCGAATGCTGTTAGAGCGCAGAAGATAACTAGTATGCCGCAGACCGCAGTGGCTATTCGTAGGGTCATAGTTGTTATTCCTCACGAAAACACTTGACGACAGAAGTGTATACGCAAAGGAGGGCGGAGAAGTTGCAAGAACGAAGGCACCGGCTGGCGAAGTTGCTTTTGAGGTTTGCGCCTGTAGCGGGCTGTTGGAACCGCCTGGCTCTGTTGATGTTCCTTACCACTCAGTCGGGTTGAGCGGAGCCGAGGCTCCGCGAAGCGAGGCCTCGACCGAGTAGAACACCCCTGGTTGCCTTGCACCCTAAGGCCTTGTTTTCGCAATTTCCGGCGTGGCTGCTTCGCCCGTGCGCTTCGGCTGCTGCGATCCGAGGTGGTATTTCGTCAAGCCTTCTTTCAGGAACTCGAAGCTTTCTTCCGGTGAATCAGAAATCTTGAAGAGATCCAGATCCTGCGGCGAGATGACTCCGGCATCGACCATGGCATCGAAGTTGATGATCTTCTTCCAGTACTTACTGCCATAGATAACCACGACGATCTTCTTGGCCAGTTTCTCGGTCTGGGCCAACGTTAGGATTTCGAAGAGAGCAATACGTAAACTCGGTTGAAGGCGCACA
>CAWDPB010000103.1:0-14566 GCA_963804075.1 uncultured Acidobacteriaceae bacterium
GCCGCCGCACCAAGAACAATCCCGTGCTGATCGGCGAGCCCGGCGTTGGCAAAACTGCCATCGTTGAAGGACTCGCGCAGCGCATTGCTGACGGCGAGGTTCCTTCGTTCCTGGCCGACAAGCGCATTCTGGCTCTCGATCTTTCGTTGATCGTCGCCGGCACAAAATATCGCGGCCAGTTTGAAGAGCGCCTGAAGACCATCATGAAAGAGCTGATGGAGAACCAAAATTCCATCATCTTCATCGACGAACTGCACACGCTGGTTGGCGCTGGATCGGCAGAAGGTTCGCTTGATGCCGCCAACATTCTGAAGCCCGCTCTGAGCCGCGGCGAAATTCAGTGCATCGGCGCAACCACGCCCGGCGGAGTATCGCAAATCGATCGAAAAAGATCGCTCGCTCGAACGCCGCTTCCAGGCCGTAAAAGTTCCGCCGCCGAATGAGGCCGATGCAACCAAGATTTGTTCGGGATCAAAGAGCGCTACGAGAAATTCCACGCCGTCACCTACACCGACGACGCGATCAACTTCTCCGTCTCGCATTCGAACCGCTATATTCCGGACCGTTTCCTTCCGGATAAGGCTATCGATCTGATCGATGAAGCGGGCGCGCGCGTGAAGCTGCGCCAGACCTCGCTGCCAGAAGAACTGACGGAAGTTCAGAAGCGGATCAAGTTCATCGTCCACCGAATGGAGAACGCCATCGCGAACCACGAGTTCGAGAAGGCGCGCTTCTACTCCGATGAAGAACGCAAGGAGCGCGAGAACCTGCGCGCCCTTCGCGAAAAATACCACCTCGATGAGTCCTCCACCGGCGTAGTTGGCCGGGAGGACATCGAGGACGTGGTAAGCCGCTGGACCGGCGTTCCCATCACTTCGATCAAGGAAGAAGAAACGCAAAAACTGCTGCGCATCGAAGAAGAACTGCACAAGCGCATCATCTCGCAAGATAAAGCGATCAGCGCGCTGGCTCGCGCCATCCGCGTCAGCCGCGCTGGACTGAAGAGCCCGAATCGACCCATCGGATCGTTCCTGTTCCTCGGCCCGACGGGCGTCGGCAAAACTGAAGTTGCGCGCACGCTGGCGCAGTTCATGTTCGGCAGCGAGAAAGCGCTCGTCCGCTTCGATATGTCCGAATTCATGGAGAAGCACAGCGACTCCAAACTCATCGGTTCGCCTCCCGGATATGTTGGCTACGAAGAAGGCGGACAGCTTACCGAGCGCGTCAAACGCGCACCGTATTCAGTCGTGTTGCTCGACGAAGTCGAGAAGGCGCACCCGGATGTGTTCAACATCCTGTTGCAGGTGTTTGAAGACGGTCAACTCACCGACGGCCTGGGCAACACGGTTGACTTCAAGAACGTCATCCTGATCATGACCTCGAACATCGGCGCGCGCCACCTGATGAAGCGCGAAGGACTCGGCTTCCAGTCGTCGAAGGACGAGATGGTCTCCGAGAAAGTCGAAGATCTGGTCAAGAGCGAGGTCAAGCGCACTTTCAATCCTGAGTTCCTCAACCGCCTGGACGAGATCATTCTGTTCACGGCGCTGAGCGAGCAGGATCTGATCCAGATTCTCGAACTGCTGGTCACGCAGCTCAACCAGAATCTGGCGCAGCGCTCGATTACGGTCAGCGTGGCCGACGAAGCGAAGAAGTGGATCCTGAACCAGACGCTGACCGACCGCAGCTACGGGGCCAGACCGCTTCGCCGCGCACTGCAAAAGTACATCGAAGACCCGCTGTCGGAAGCGCTGATCCAAGGCACAATCACTACCAGGCCTGCGTTCATCGAGGTCTTCTTGGAAGACAACAAGCTGTACTACCGTCCAGTAGACGCCGAGAAAGCAGAGGGCGTGCTGCTGTACGAAAGTTAGTTCTCAGTTCTCAGTTCTCAGTAAAGGCCGCTGGCGAAAGCTGGCGGCTTTTGCTTTCGAAGTTATAGCCCAACCCGCACCTCCCGGCCACAAGTAAAGTTGGCGCAAAGACGATAGAGTTAGTAAGATTGTCTTACTATGCAGACCAAGGTTTCCACCAAGGGGCAAGTGGTCCTGCCCAGCGGATTGCGCCGCCGGCTGGGCATTCGCGCCGGCGATCCCTTGGAGGCCAATATCGAAGGCGGCCGGATTGTACTTACACCTCACAGGAAGCGCCCGGGCCAGGCGCGTATCGTGAACGATCCAGTGACCGGGCTCCCCGTTCTCAGCATCGGCGTGGATGCGCCTTCACTAAGCAGCAAGGAAGTCGCGGAGATTCTGACAAACTTCCCGTGAGCGGCAAAGTGGACCTTTCCACCGATGCGTATGTGGCAAAGAGCGTACGTTGACCTCCGCTCATGACATATCTTCTCGACGTGAACGCGTTGGTCGCTCTTGGTTTCGCTCACCACGAATTTCATGACCGCGTCGCCCGCTGGTTGCGCGCGGAGCATTTCCCGCCTCTCGCGACATGCTCGATCACCGAGTTGGGTTTTGTCCGTGTACTCGCGCAGGCGGCCGCTTATGAACTCACGCTAGCCCAGGCGCGAACGCTCTTGCTTCGGATGAAGCAAGCAAGCACTCCCCCCTTCACGTTCTTACCGGACAGTCACGATATCTCGCATCTTCCGTCGTGGGTCAAAACCGCGAAGCAAACCACCGGCGGCCACCTCGCGAAGCTGGCCGCCGCCAACGGAGCGATCCTGGCAACGCTGGATGCGCGAATCCCGCACTCGTACTTGATCCCGGAGAAGTGAGTTTTGAGACGGGCATTCCGGCCTGCTCAAGGTTTTGGATCGTGTGGGGATGGGCGTATTCGTCCGTTCCTGCGAAGTGAAGCGAGCGAGGTTTTGTTTTGGGCTGAACCTTAGGATTTACCTCTTTTGTTGATATGGTCGTAAATCTAGAGTGGGGAACACAATCAGAGCCTAGGCTGTCGTGACTCCTGATGCTATCCTCACCCAGTTGGGATCCCGCGAAAATGCTGACACAAGCAGAAGCCGAACAGTTCATCCAAATGGTTAAGCATTTTGTACGCGCTCCAGCATCGATCACAATTCCTCCTGGCGCGGACGAGACATATGAACTTGCCAGCCTTGATGATAGAGAGAGTTTTCTGCTCGACATTTGGAGAGGGACACTTCGGCTCACCAAACTAAAATTGCAGAACCGAGTGAGAACCGCCATTGTGCTAGTCCGTCTTGACGTGGATGGAGCACCTCACACTAATCCAAACGGAGAAAGACTCTCTGGCACGCACTTGCACTTGTTCAAGGAGGGCTATGACGACAGGTGGGCCTATCCTGTGGACCCGAGCACGTTTACCCTGCTGAGTGATGCGGGCGCGACTTTCCAAGAATTCTGCGCTTTCTGCAAGATTGAATCGCCCCCGCCGGTCCAAGGGGTCATCATATGAACCGAGCCGAATGCCAGAAATTGATTGACGGATACATTAGCTGGCTTCGTCAGGGACTCTCTGTCGAAGAGGTGGGCGAGGCCTGCGAGTTAACGACTCCTTTTCTTGATCGCCACAACGATCATCTTCAAGTATACGCCACGCGAAATAACGGCACCATAATCTTGTCTGACGACGGGTACGTTCTTTCTGATCTGCGAACAAGCGGCCTTGAGCTGGACACACCCAAGCGGAAAGCGGTTCTTGACGGTGTGCTTAAGGGTCTGGGCGTGCGAACGGAGAATAATCAATTATTAGTCGAGGCATCGGCCGCAAATCTAGGACAGCGACTTCATTCTCTTGTTCAAGCAATGCTGGCGGTCAATGACATGTTTGTCATGGCACAACCTCGAGTGGCAAGTTTTTTTTTCGAGGATGTTCGCAATTTCCTAGATAGCAACGATGTTCGCTACACACCTAGAGTTAAGCTAGCGGGAAAGAGCGGGTACGATCATGGCATCGATTTCCTCGTTCCCAAGTCTCGGAACCGTCCCGAACGAATCTTGCAAGCAATCGCCGCCCCGAAGAAAGACAACATCTTTGCCTATCTTTGGACGCTCAGCGATACTCGATCTGCCCGCGCCGGAGAATCGGCAGCCGAGGCATACGCTTTCCTGAATGACCAGGAGCAGACAGTTGGGGGCGACGTAATTGAGGCGCTACATGCCTACGGAGTTGTCCCTGCGATTTGGTCCCAACGTTCGAACTACGTGAATGCTTTGGTTGGATAACCGGCTCGGCGACTGCTGCGGATTCATCGATTCCAACCCCCTAGTCTCCCGTAGCAACTTCCTTTCGCCGCGGCCTTCCGCCCTTCAACCCATTCGCTCGCGCCGCCTTCTTTATTGCCGCGGTTCTGGCCGATCCTCCCGCGCGCCCAATTTTCGCCATCCACTGCGAGTTTCCGTAGACCCCCCTCAGTAAGCCCGCAACGTGGAAGTCAACATCTAGACTTGGCCAATGCACGGCGGTTCCCGGTCCCAGAATTTCGACTCGTGCGAGTTGCTCTTTCGTAGCTGATTGCAACCCTTGCAGGTCTTCTCGAGGGATCGCATGCCGCCGGCCATCACTCAACTTCAGAACGAACAAGTCTGGTTTCGGTTCATAGTCCACTTCTATAAGACGCGGTTCAGCCTCCAACCTCTTCGCACGTTCAATCGCTCGATCAATCTCAGCGTCACTCGTCACAACTCTGTGTCGATTTGTCTTATCTTCTGCCATGTACGGACTCCCATAATGCTGCGAGTTCATCGAAATGGAGGGCTGCCATATTCAATATCTTTCTCACGTCGGAACGCTTGGCTTTCGCGGGCCGAACAGCTCCTCGCCCCTTGGACAAGGCCACCGTTCCGTTCCCCAACCAGATCGACCTTTGCTTCTGTCTCCCCTGCAAAGCCGTGAACATGGCGGGGCGGATGGTCATTGGAATTCACAACGAATTGAACTCCGCTGAACGTCCTCGAACTCACAGGCCAGTTATAACCCAACCGCGCTTGGGTTTAAAAGCGATTTCGCACTGGGCGCTGAAAACCGACAACTGCGCGAGCGGCGATTGACCCCTCAACCGGACTTGTGATCTACTGCTTCTAATCGGGGCTGGCTCAACGCTGGTTGCTTTGGCACGGTACCACGAATTTTTGGGGCGTGAGACCGAGGTGATTCGATGAAGTCCAGCTCTAAGGCTGCTCTACGAGCAGTGTCTCTCCTGTGTTTCGTTTCCCTTTTAACTCTTTGTGCCAGTGCGCGGGAAATGGTCCTGCCCGCTGGAACTCTTCTGCAATGCACGCTGAACGAACCTAACTTTTCTTCGGCCACGGTCGCGGTCGGCGATCCCGTGCTCTGCCATTTGCGTTCGCTGACGGAGTTTGGCCGTCAGGCCTTTCCGCGCGGGAGCTATCTGGTCGGCCATCTCGAGTCGTCGAAAGATCCCGGCCATTTCTGGGGCAAGGGATACATGAAGATCGTGTTCGACCGCATCGGCATGCCGCAAGGCGATATGCCGCTTGACGCCAAGGTGGTCGCGACGCGCGGCTACAAGGTCGACAAGTATGGCGACATCGACGGCAAAGGCCACGCCAAGCGCGACGTGGTCGAGTGGATGATTCCGCCGCTCTGGCCGTGGAAGATCATCATGCTGCCGGCGCGCGGTCCGCGGCCAACGCTGAAGGGCGAAAGCTGTGCTGACGCTTCGCCTGATGGACGACGTGCAGATGCCGCAAGTGTCGCAGACGTTCGGCCCGGATTGGCATTTCTTCGGCGACCGTCCGCCGAAGGAAGCGCAGTATGAAAACGATGCCTACTATGGCTCGTTGAATCAGGGCTCGCTCAATAAGAATAACGATGCCGGTCCGAGGTTGGCGACGCGGCACATTACGCCGACTCCGAGTGAGCCGATGGCTGAGGAAGTTCCGGCTGTCCGTTATGCCACTTACACCACAGGCACATCGGCTGTAAGCCTTGCTGGTAGCGGCGCGGCGTCCGCTAAGACGGTAGGCGGAAGCTCTGTATTCGTCCTCAAGACCGGCATGGTTCTGGCCGTCAGTAATTACACGTATCAGGACGGGCGAATCAGTTATGAACTGGCCAGCGGCGGCAGCGGTGTGGTCGGCGCCGATGAAGTCGACTGGACTACAACAGGTCAGGTGAATCTGCAGCATGGCGTGCGTGTGGCGCTGCCCGGCGGGCATGCGGTCACAGCGACAGCCGGTTTCTAGGCTTCTAGCTTCACAGCGAGAGGGCAGTCTTTGTCGTCCAAGAAATCCGCTTTAGTAGAGGGTACTAAGGTGGACTTTTTCAGGGGCACGAAAGTAGACAAAAAGGCCCAAGATTCTTCTAGGTCTTGGGCCAGTTTCATGACATTCTATTTTATGGCACATGGGAGTTGGAGACGTTTCCCGTGTGACTCTCCCATGCTTCCCGTTGTTGTTTTTCCCTTTCCTGCGACTTTGCCCGGCACGCTTCCATCTAACACTTCGATGTCACGCTGCGAGGATCGCCATGTCCAATCCGTCTAAGTCCAAGGTCAACATCGCCGAGAAGTTCAGAGGCATTCACGACTTCTATAATCCCCGCATCGCCGCAGAACTCAACGGGCAATATGTGAAGCTCGTCAAGTTCGATAGCCCGTTTGTGTTTCACCATCACGACAATGAAGACGAGATGTTCCTGGTGGTGAAAGGGCGATTCCGCATGGAGTTCCGCGACCGGCACGAGTGGATCGAACAAGGCGAGTTCATCGTAGTTCCGCGCGGCGTAGAACATCGGCCGGTGGCGGAAGAAGAATGCTGGGTGGTTTTGTTCGAGCCAGCCTCGACGCTGAACACGGGCAACGTGACGAACGAACGAACGGTGCGCGAGTTGGAACGCGTGTGAGCCGGGGTTTCTGGCGATTTTTCTGGAACTTCGGCAGATCGCGGAGACATCCAACTGCCAGTGGGTTCGAGTGCTAACGCGTTAGCGACTCCGTGCTCGTCGCTGCCGAAGGCCCGGTTTGCTTTTTATCTTCCGAAGCGCACCACTACGTGCGCGCCGGCGGCTACGTGTGCGCCGGGTTGGGGCGATTGTTCACGCGCTGTTCCGCTGCCGATGGCGTCCAGATCGAGTCCGGCATCTTGCGCGGCTTCCATTGCGCTGCGCAGATTCTTGCCTAAGAACGATGGTACTTCGACTCCGCCTTCTTCTACGTCGAGCACGACGGTTCCGCTGGTTGGCGATTTCGCGGGTGCGCCAGTTCCGTTGGGATTGGAGGGACTTTGGGCTGCCGTTGTATTCCCACTCAAGCCAAGACCAGGCTTGAGTGGGGCACCCGTATTCATTGGGGCACTTGCACTCTGGGATGTACCCGCTCTGCCACCCGACTTAATTGGGGCACCCGGTTTGAGTGGGATACCCTCTGGAGAAATAGGCTCCCTCTGGTTCTGCGCAGCCGGAACGATCTGCGAGGCGATGCTGGATTGCTTGCTATCGGCAGATGCATTCGCGGATTTTGTTTGCGACAGACTCGTCGAACCCGAAAATGGCTCGACCCCAGCATCGCTCAGATCGAGGCTCTCGCCCAGATGATCCGGCGAAATCTCTTCCAGACTTGCCTCCGGAACATTTCGGGCGAGCATAACCCGGCGGCTGGCGGGCAGTTCCACATCGTGCGGCACATGCTCGATACTCGAGTACCTGCTGCACGATGCGCTGAAAAATCGGAGCGGAAACCTGTCCGCCCTGGTGCAGGCCGACGGCGGAATCGAGAATCACGGCAACCGCGATCTGCGGATTGTTGATGGGCGCGAAGCCGGCGAACGACCCGACGTATTTTGTTTTCGAGTATGCGTGCGTCGCGGGATCGACCTTCTGCGCAGTGCCGGTTTTGCCCGCCGAGGTATAACCTTCGAGAATCGCTTTGCGGCCTGTTCCGTGCAGCACCACGCCTTGCAGCATCTGCTTCATCTGCGCGGCGGTCAGCGGAGAAATCACGCGCGTGCCCTCTACAGGGTGGAAGGCTACCGTCTGCGGCCCAGCCTGCGGTGCGACGGTTCCGGCGACGATGCGCGGCGGAACGCGTACGCCATCGTTGGCGATGGTCGAAATCAGCGATGCGAGTTGCAGCGCGGAGATGCCAATCTCCTGGCCCATGGAAATCGCGGCGAACGAGACCTTCGACCATCTGTCGACGGGCTTCGTCATGCCGCGGGTTTCACCCGGCAGCTCAATGCCGGTTTGCTGGCCGAATCCGAAGGCGCGAATGTATTTGTAGAAGCGGTCGTTGCCGAGGCGCATCCCGATCTTGATGGAGCCGACGTCGCTCGATTCGGCAATGATGTCGGCGACGGAAAGCACGCCATGCGGCCTGCTGTCGCGAATGCGCATGCCGTTGATGACGATGGACCCCATCTGGCAGTCGATCATTTCGTCGGGCCGTGTGACCTTTTCTTCCAGGCCGGCGGAGATGGTGACGATCTTGAACGTGGAGCCGGGCTCGTAGATGTCGCTGACGGCGCGGTTCTTGAGCGACTCGGGGCGGATTTCCTTTTTGTTGTTGGGATTGAATGTCGGGCGATTCGTGAGCGCGAGAATTTCGCCGGTGCGCGGGTTCATGACGACGACGGTCCCGGCGATGGCTTTGGTTTCTTCCATGCCGCGCTCAAGTTCGCGCTCGGCGATGTACTGAATATTCTGGTCGATGGTGAGAACGACGTTATCTCCCGGCTCGGGTTGTTTTTCCACACTGGCAAACCAGCGCCTGCGGGCATCGACCGAGATCATCAGCTTGCCGGGACGGCCCTCGAGCAGATCGTTGAACTCGCGTTCAAGCCCGCTCAGGCCTTGGTCGTCGGTACCGACGTAGCCCAGAACCTGAGCGGCGAGATCGCGCTTCGGATAAAAGCGTTTGGGCTCCTTCTGAAAGTGAATGCCCTGAAGGTTGAGCGAGCGGATGCGTTCAACGGTTTCGGCATCGGCTTTTCTCGCGACCCAGCAAAACGTTTTGTGGGCTTTGCAATCGGCGAGAATGACGCGCGGATCGTCTTTGGTGATGCGGGAAATCAGGCTGACGGTGTTGGCGAGATCGGGTGTCTCACTGGGAACTATGAAGGCCGAGTCGACGTCGATGGACATGGCTAGCTCGTGTCCAGCACGATCGTAGATCACGCCGCGGCGCGGAGAGAGATCGAAGCTGCGCTGCTGTTGATGCTGGGCGCGGCGCTCGAAATCACCATAGCGGAAAATCTGCAAATAGGTGAGACGAACACAGATAACCAGGACCCACAGGCAGAGCAGGCCGGACAAGGTGTGAATCCGGATTCGCGCGCTGTTCGACGATGCCGCCACGGTTACTCCCTAGAAAACTTCGGCGGCCCCGAAGAGCCGCCGACGCTGCACACAAGATACATAGATCCTTCGCTTCTCCACCCCAGCCCGCAAAAAAGCTCGCGGTCTAAGGTTCCCGGTTCGCTCAGGATGACACGCAGCTCTTACTGCGCCGCTACGACGGAGACCGGCGAAACTCGCGCCATAACTGGCGCACCTTGATCGGTGATGGCGTCCATCGGGATTACCTGCCCCGGGTCGGGCGCTTGCAGGCCGAGTTGGCGAGCTATGAGATCGATCCGCTTGGGATCGCGCAGCGATGCCTCTTCCAATCGCAGCGCCTGATTCATTCCGGTCAGGCCGTCGCGCTGATTGCGCAGCGCTTCGATCTTATAGCCATACTCAATAGCTCGGAAATGCTGCAGCGCGTAGCCCATGACTAACAAGAACAACACGCACAACACCACTCCGAACACGCGCATTTCGCGTTCGCGGCGTGGGTCTTCCACCTTCACCAGGCGCGAGTTATCGATGCGCTTGCGGAAATAGATTTCCGGCGTGCCCAGCCAGCAGGACTTGCGCCGATCGGAATGAATTGGTTGCAACGCTACGGCCGCGCTCATTATGCGACTCCAGACTCGTGCCAAAGAGGAAGTTTCGATTCGTAAACCGTATTGTCCCCGGCGATCCAGGCTTCGGGGACTCGGAAGTCCTGGGCCGCGGCGTCGTGCGATTGCGCCGTGCGCTCGACCGAGGCGATCAGGTCTTCGATAAGTGTGCCTGTGAACATGATTGCGAGTACCGATTTCCTTTCCGGACTGGACCTTGTTTTTTACCGCTTGGCCGCTCCGGAACAACTCCACCACAGAACCTGGGTCGCTGGGGCTAAAGCCCCGAGTATCTCTACTTAGACGCGGCCCTAAAGGGCCGCTCTTTCACAACGCGGCTCTGAAGGCCGCTCTTCCACAATCTTTACCCGGCGCGCTTTACAATCCCGCACCGGGAGCCCGGCAGTTTCTCCGGACGAACTCAAATTCGCTATTCAGCGCTCGCTATTCTTTCCGCTGCGCGCATCTTGGCGCTGCGCGATCTCGGATTGCTATCGATCTCTTCTTCCGTCGCTGTAACCGGCTTCTTTGTCAGCAGCCGGTACACGCCTTGCTTTGCGCCTTCGCGCATCGCATCTTTGACGATTCTGTCTTCGAGCGAGTGAAAGCTGATCACCACCAGCCTTCCGCCCGGCTTCAGCACGCGAGGCGCAGCCTCCAGCAGTGCTTTCAGATCGTCTAGTTCACGGTTTACGAATATTCGGAGAGCCTGAAAGGTTCTGGTCGCCGGATGAATACGCTCATGTTTCATGGGCCGGGCCGCGGCCGATATGACGTCAACGAGTTGCTTTGTCGTCTGTATCGGCCGCGACCGGACCAAGGCTCTGGCGATTCTCCGCGACCTCCTTTCCTCACCGAATTCGTAAATCACATCGGCAAGCTCGCGCTCGTCGAGGTGGTTTACCACTTGTTCGGCGGTTCGGCCCGACATCGGATTCATCCGCATGTCCAAGGGCCCATCCGCCTGAAAACTAAATCCCCGCACCGGATTGTTGAGCTGCAAACTGCTCACGCCCAGGTCGGCGATTAAACCGTCGATAGTCGCTGGTCGTTGGTCGTTCGCCAAGTCTGCAAACGATCCGTGCAGCAACGTGATGACGGGCCAGTCTTGTCGTTGGTCGTTAGTCGTTGGTCGTTCGGGATGTTCACTGACGACTGACGACTGACCACTGACGACTTGTTCGACAACGACCGGAGCGAGCCTTTGGCTCGCGACTGCCAGCGCCGCCGGATCCTTATCGAAGCCAATCAAATGTCCCGGTGCGCCGAGGCGTTTTGCGATTTCGCAAGAGTGCCCACCCAGGCCCACCGTGGCATCCAGATAAGTTCCGCCACGCTGTACGGCCAGAAAATCGATCGCTTCTTTTAAAAGAACCGGAACGTGTCCCGCCTGCCCACGTCCACCCCGCTCGGGGATGTTTTGTCCAGAATCCGTTTCCACTAGATGCCCAGGCTGTCGAGCGTTTTGGTGTCGTCATCCGTGAAAGGCTCTTTGATCTCCTTGTCGAGCGCTTCCATGTTTCGGACTTCCAGGTAGGTCAGATTGCCGAGCACTGCGACTTCCCCGCGAAGCTGCGCCGACTCACGCAAGATCTGGGGGATCAGCAGGCGCCCCTGCCCGTCTATCTCCACGACCTGCCCGTAATAATTCGTGCGAGTCAAAAACTTCTTCTTCGTGGGATTGAACGTCGAAAGAGAAGCCAGCCTCTGCTCGATCCGTTCCCACTCTTCGAAGGGATATATCTGGCCAATTACGCCATCCAGACTCGTGATGTAGAATTTCTGCGCATATTTTTCGTTGATCACGCGCTTGAATTCCGCGGGGACTTTGAGCCGTCCTTTTTCGTCCACGCGAGTTGGGTGATTTCCGCGAAACATGCGCCCTACTTAATCCTGGGCTCCGTAGATTTTTGGCTGCTACCACAGCCGACAGCACCATGAGGGAGGTAGAAGCGGCGATAAAACCGGTGGAATCGGGTTCGTTTGGGCTCTTTTTGGGGGTGTCAGTCATGAAAACCACTGGCGCTCCGAAATTGCTACTTTTCTGGCCCGACCTCTATAGTTGATTCCACTTTCTACCACTTTTGACCACATCCTACGCCTAACTGGTTTATTGTCAATAGGAAAGTTTCAGGTTGAGACTCGTGCGAAGGGCTCGATGTGCGAGACGCGATGTCTTGCGGTTTACCAGAGAGGTGACCACAACTGGTTGCGTTTACGGAAATGGTTCCCCGCGCTAAGATTCGCCTTATCTTCGCTTTGCATAAAATCGGGGGTTGCAGAGTTCTGTGGAAAAGTCCGCAGGAAGCGTGCAGATCATGCCCGCTATAGCCAGGATCTAGGCTTGCAAACGTATCGTTGGTGGGATCTCCGGCGAGAAATTTTGAGCGCTCTCGCTTTCTAAGACCGTCACCGTGTTTATCCCTGCACCGTGAGGCAGGGAAAAGCCCCGCATTGCTGCGGGGGCTCGAAGTTGCGGACAGTGAACTCGTTCCTAGTCGCCGGTGCCTGAGAGGCTCACCGTCTGCGGACTGTTGCTGGCGCTATCGCTTACGCTCAGCGTGCCTGTAGCCAATCCTGTTGCCGTCGGTGTGAAGGTCACGCTGATGGTGCAAGTCTGGTTGCCGCCTAGCGTTGTCGAGCAGGTTGAGCTGGAGACGGCGAACGAGCCCGTCGTCGAGTAGGAAATGCCGCTCAGCTCGGTAGGCAGATAGTTTTTCAGCGTGACATTCTTATTCGCGCTGGTTTTACCAACCTTCGTGTTTGGAAACGTCAGGCCACCGGGCGTGAGCGTGGATTGGGGGATGCCTGTACCGGAAAGCGGCACACTCTGCGGGCTGCCGGTGGCGTTGTCGTACACCAACAGCGCGCCAGTTGAAGTACCGGGTACCGTCGGCGTAAATGTGATGCTTACTTTACAGGTCTTGCCTGCCCCTAGCGTGGCGCCGCAAGTGTTGGCGGAGATAGCAAACGGCGCGCTCACCGAGAAGTTGCTGAAGGCAAGCGAAAAGCCGGCATTGAGGTTCTTGATGGTTACCGTTTTGGCTTTGCTCGTGGTGTTGACGGTTTGATTGCTAAATTTCAGCGAGGCGGGTGCGAGGCTTGGCGCAACCAAGCCTTGCAGGGACAACTGGTATACCGTGCCGCAGCCATTGGCGCAGCCCGCGCTGGTATTCCCGCCAAACACGGCCGTGCCGTAGAAGTTGCCGTCGGTGCCCTGCACGAGCTCTCCCCAAGGACCGCTCCCATCGGCGCAGTTACTCAAGGAACAGAGAGCGTACAGCGTGGTCAGTGTGCCACCAGGGGTGATTTGAAACACAGTTCCCACACCATTGGCCCCGCCGGTATAGGTCGCGCCGTAGAAATTGCCGTCCGTGCCTTGCACCAGTGCGGCGTGGGGACCATAGCCGTCGGTGCACTTGCTCAAGGAACAGAAACTGTGCAGCGTGGTAAGTGCGCCGCCAGGCGTGACCTCAAAAACCGTTCCTTCCTGCTTGGCTCCGCCCGCGATCGTCGTGCCGTAGAAGTTGCCGTTCGTGCCCTGCACAAGTCCTCCCCAAGGATCGTTCCCATCGGCGCACTCTTTCAGGGAACAGAACGAGTGCAGCGTGGTGAGTGTGCCGCCGGGGACGATTTCGAAGATCGTTCCACCGCCGTTAGCACCGCCGGTATTGGTCGTGCCGTAGAAGTTGCCGTCCGTGCCCTGCACAAGTCCTCCCCAAGGATCGCTCCCATCGGCGCAGGTGCTTAGAGAACAGAAGCTGTACAGCGTGGTCAGTGTACTGTCCAGGGTGACCTCAAAGGCTGTTCCACCGCCATTGACCCCGCCGGAAGGGGTCGTGCCGTAGAAATTACCGTCCGTGCCCTGCACCAGACCGGCATAAGGACCGTAGCCATCGGCACAGTTGCTCAAAGAACAGAAACTGTACAGCGTGGTCAGTGTGCCAGAGGGCGTCATCATAAAAACCGTCCCGCAGCCGATACCGGAATCTGGATTACACATCTTGTTATCATTGGCTCCGCCCAAAAAGGTCGAGCCGTAGAAGTTGCCGTCCGTACCCTGAACGAGTCCAGCCTGGGGTGTGCGCCATCGGCGCAGTTGCTCAGAGAACAGAAACTGTACAGCGTGGTCAGTGTGCCGCTGGGGGTGATTTGAAACGCTGTTCCCGCACCATTGGCCCCGCCGCTATAGGTTGTACCGTAAAAGTTACCGTCCGCACCCTGGATGAGTCCCCCATAAGGATAAGCGCCGTTGGTCAGATTGAACGCAGGTAGCGGTTGAAACGTTTGCGCGGGCGACACCAGTGTCGAGGCGACGTAAAACACCGCGAGAGTGCCAACTACTCTGAGCGATCGAAGTTGTAGCATAAGTTTCTCCTCACTTGCAGACGGCAATTCGCCGTGAAAGGTGGACATGGACTACCTAGAGAAGAGGAGCAATGGTTCCGTTCGGCTCTCAAGGGGCTGAAGCTTCAGGGGCTCTGGACTACTGGGCGGAACTTCGGCAAATCCTACACAAACGGACAGTCGGCGTCAATCATGCCAGACTTGACGCTGTCAGAAATACGTGATGCCGGCAGTCAATCACTCTGCTGACACGTGGACCTGAGCCTACGCTATCTGTTTGGTCGAATTCAAGCTACCACGACCTAATCCACTTTGTGCTTCGCGGTATAACCTTCGCGGGCGTAGACGACGTACTTCACCTCTTTGCCCTTTTGATCGCGCAC
>CAWDPB010000104.1:0-46114 GCA_963804075.1 uncultured Acidobacteriaceae bacterium
GGCTGGGGCGCTTATGCCCCCGATTTGCCCGGCCTCGGCGTTGCCGGAAAGACAATAGAAGAAGTGAAAGACCTTATCAGCGAGGCCATTGAGTTTCACTTGGAAGGCATGCGGCAGCACGGCGAAGCAATCCCCAAGCCCACCGCAACGACTGAATTCATAACGATATAGCCGCTAAATCATTTATCTATAAGATTTTGCAGCGAAATCGAACAAACACACGTTTCCGCAACAAGAACCACCCCGTTAAGTCACTGATTCCACGTGGCTCAAAACCGACATCTCAAGCTAACTCCTTATCTTGCAATGTTGCACTGCTAAGTCGTTATTATTCAAAGATATAGCGAAAAAATAGCGCTAAAGCATTGATTCCAAAAGATCACGTTAGGAGGGGGATCGTAACCAACCAATAAACAATCCGGTTGTCTCGCGCACAGAGTCGCACCTCGAAGGAAGCCAGCTAATCGCCAGAAGACTGAAAGAAAGGGTTTTCCCAGCAGTTGGCTTTCTCCGTGCCTCCGTGTCTCCGTAGTGCAAGAACCGAACTTGCGCTCCCACCCAACCTTGCTATAATCGCGCAAAGTTTTGGCCGTCGCTCGGTCTAAAGAGCGCCAACTAGAGTGCCCAGCGAAAGAGGCGCCAACGAGAGGCGCATTAAGGAAACGAATCGATGAATCGCAGGCGAATCCTCGTTACCGCTGTCATGCTCGCCTTCTTGTTCTTGCCGGCAATCGCGCTTTCTTCCGGCGCCAAAGCCACAAGCGATCACGCTGCGGCTGCCAAGAACGGTCCCACTAAGAACGCGTTGGCCGAGAAATGGATCGCCGCCTGGAATTCCCACGATCCCAACAGAATGCTTCCTCTCTTCGCGGACGATGTCGTCTACGAGGATGTTGCTTACGGCGAAGTAAGTCGCGGACATGCCGAACTGCGCAAGTTCGCCGCCGACGAGTTTGATGCCGTTCCCGATCTCGAGCTGAAGCTGCTGCGCGCGTCAGTCTCCAGCGATCATGCAACCATCGAATGGAGTTTCAGCGGCACCGATAAAGGCATCTACAAAACCGGCAAGAAGTTTACCGTCCGAGGCGTTAGCGTGATCGACCTGCACGGCGGCAAGATCGTCCGCAACCTCGATTTCTACGATTCGGCTGCAATCATGCGTCAAGTGGGAGTCTTGCCGGCGCAATAACGCATAGCTTCTAGCACCGCGTTCTAGCAGGCCGGTGAAAAAACTCGGTCTGGTATTGATTTTGGGTGGCGCAGCGCTTTCAGCGCTGCGATCAGTGGCCTGTTTTCAGTATCGGCTTTAGCCGCTGAGGGCAGACTGACGTTCAGAGAATACTTTTTCAGCAGCTGCGCCAAGGAATCCTTATGAAACCAGAAACGGTCGCCGAGCGAGATACAGCCCAACTTGAGGCCCTCGGCTACGACTCCAACTTCGATCGCTCCATGAGTATGTGGGCGAACTTTTCCCTCGGCTTCACCTACCTGTCTCCCGTGGTCGGAGTCTATACACTCTTCGCCATCGCCTTCGCCGCTGGCGGACCGCCGATGTTCTGGACGTACTTGCTCGTCGGCATCGGCCAGCTGTTCGTAGCCATGGTGTTCGGAGAGATCGTCTCCCAATTCCCCATCGCTGGCGGTCTCTATCCGTGGGCTCGAAGGCTGGTAGGGAAGCGTTGGGCTTGGATGGCAGGGTGGGTTTACCTGTGGGCTTTGTGCAGCACCATCGCAGGCGTCGCCGTCGGAGGCGCTCCCTACGTGGCGCAGCTTCTAGGCATCAACGTGGGTCAAGCCGGAGAAGTTGCGATTGCCGTGGCCATGATCATCGGCACAACGGCACTCAACGTGAGCGGCACCAAGCTCCTGGCTCGCGTCGCCATGTTCGGCTTCATCTGCGAGTTGCTGGGCGCGATCGTCGTTGGAGGCTATCTCCTGATTGTGGCTCGGCATCAGAGCTTTGGTGTCCTCTTCCAGACCTTCGGCCTCGGCAACGGACACTACCTCGGAGCGTTCCTGGCGTCGAGCGTCGCCGCCATGTGGTGTTACTACGGCTTTGAGGCCTGCGGCGACCTCGCCGAAGAGACTCCCGACGCTGGCCGCGCCATTCCCAAGGCCATGCGTATGACCATCTACTTCGGCGGCTTCGCTGCTATGCTGGTATGCCTCGCCTTTGTCCTTGCAGTGCCCGATCTGAACGCCGTGTTCTCCGGGCGCGATACCGACCCGGTTGTTACTGTTCTCAACGCCGCCATGGGCCCAATCGGCCTCAGAGCCGTCATCGCGGTGGTCATGGTTTCATTCTTCTCCTGCCTCATCAGCCTGGAAGCAGCCACCAGCCGCCTGCTGTTCAGCTACGGCCGCGACCGCATGATCTTTGGCAGCCACCAGCTCAGCACGCTTTCCGACCGCACGCGGGTTCCCGTGAACGCCTTGCTGTTCGCGGGAATTGTGCCAGCCTTCATCGCCATTGCCGGTCTGTTTCTAAAGAAAATGGTGGAGACTATCGTGGTCTCAAGCGCCACCGGTATCTATATCGCTTTCCAGATGATTGTCCTAGGTGCGCTGATTGCGCGCGCAAAAGGCTGGAAGCCAAGCGGAGCATTCCGTCTAGGCATCTGGGCTTGGCCGGTTAATCTGGTGGGATTTGCCTATGGCATCACGGCCATCATTAACATGGCATGGCCGCGTTCTCCCCAAGATCCCTGGTATAGCAACTACGGAGTCATCGTGGTTTGGGTGGTAGTGTTTTTCCTGGGCGTCTTCTACGCCGCATTGTTCCGCCCCTATGATCACGGCGATGCGCCGGCCGGCGATGCGCACCTGGCACACTTAGGCACGCCGCTGCGCGCCGGGAGCGGTAGCGAGTAACTTAGGGATTGCAATGGAGGCGGAGCCGTGAGCAGGCTTCTCCGTCGATAAGCTTTGCCATGTGTGCTCGAAGGGCCGCTCAGAACGTGGGAGGCGTGTTCACCCACAGCAGCCAGGTCTCCCGCGTTCCAGGATTGACCCAGCGATGTGGTGTGGAGCTTTCGAAGTAGAAGCTGTCGCCGCGCTTGAGATGGTATTCCTCATCGGCTAGCGCGATCTTTAGCTCTCCGCGAAGGACGAAGAGGAACTCCTCTCCCTCGTGCGCATACGATTCACCGCTGCCAGCATGAGGCTTAATACGGAACAAATGGGGCTCCATGACGGTGTTTCCCCAGGCGAGCAACTCCATGTGCACGCCGGGGCCAGCTTCAAGCACCTTGCGTTTGGCGGGATGCACCAGTCGAGGGTTGGATTCCGCTGGATCGAAAAAGTCCAGAATGTTGGTGCGATAGTATCGTGCCAACCGGCGCAGTGTTCCGACTGAAGCGCTCATCTGCGAGCGTTCAATCGCGCTCAGAAAGCCCACGGATATCCCGGCGGCTGAGGCGACTTCGGCGAGGCTGAGTCCGCGCTTGGTGCGCAACTGCCGCAGGCGCGAACCGAGGCTAGGGGTGGCCGCGTCGGATGGGCGAATGGAGCCATCTCGCTTCAACATCTCAACGATCGCTGGAGCGTTCAGGCCGCGTACTTTGCGCAGATAGCGTGCCCTCTTCAGCACGCGCACATCTTCGTTGGTGTAGAGACGATACCGGCTCTCGCTGCGCTGCGGACGGGTCAGGCCAAGGCTTTCCCATCCTCGGATGGCCGAGGGAGAAACGCCAACCAGCTTCGCCACGTCGCCGATTTTGAGATACACCTGTGCGTCTTTCGACATGACCGCCTGATGCACTGCTTCGATATGCCTGCGGGTCGCGCGGGGAGTTGCTACTTTCCGCTTGACAGGAGCCGGATGAATCTCTAACCTTACGCGATTATAGCAAGGTTCACGTTGCGCACAGCATTGAAAATCAAGTCAAAAGTACGGATCTGACGCCCCTAGGAGATCTGGAGGACATGTTTATGCCGCTGCCGAATCCTTCCCGGTTGACTCGCTGGCTTGCCGCCCTGAGCCTGTGCCTGATTTGTTCCACTCTGCTCCTCGCGCAAGGTACCGGCGGCCGCTTTATCGGCCGCGTAGCCGATTCAAGCGGTGCCGTGCTGGCCGGAGTGAAAGTAACGGCCACCAACGAGGCGACAGGCATCAGCCGCGAAACGGCAACCAACGGCAGTGGAGATTACGGCTTCCCGGAAGTCCCGGTCGGGACCTACACAATATCGTTCGATCTGCAAGGTTTCAAAACGAGCATCAGCAAAGGAGTCGCAGTCGAGTTGAATCAGATTGTGACGTTCAATGCCACATTGCAGGTTGGCGAGACTAAAGAGGTAGTGGAGGTTAGTTCGGAAGCACCGCTGGTTGATACAACAAGCACGCAGTTGGGTGCGGTGATGGACAATCGTCAGGTCGCAAACCTGCCGCTCAATTCCCGTGACACGTATCAGTTGCTGCAACTTCAGCCGGGAGTGATGTCCACTGTAGGGGCTACCAATTCACTCGTTTATGGCAGCGATCAAGCCGGAGCTGTCTCGGTAAATGGCGGTCGTGGCCGGTCCAACAATTTCAGCGTTAATGGCGGTGACGCCAACGATCTCTTCGCCAACTTGCCGACAGTTCAGCCGTCGCCCGACAGTATTCAGGAGTTCCGGGTTCTAACCAATACATTCGACGCGGAGTACGGACGCAACTCGGGATCCGTCGTCAACGTAGTCACCAAATCGGGGACGAATGAACTGCATGGGAGTGTCTACGAGTTTTTCCGCAACAAGGTGCTCAACGCCAACGATTATTGTCTTACCGCTGCGGAAGGGCTTCCTTGTGATAAGCCGCAGTTCAATCAAAATCAGTTTGGAGGTACTTTCGGCGGCCCAATCCTAAAGAATCGCACGTTCTTCTTTACTAGTTACGAGGGGCGGCGTATTCGTCAAGGAATTTTGTCGCCGGCAGTATCGGTACCCACTTCTCTGGAAAGACCGGATCCATCGAACATGTTTAACGGGCACATCGTGGGTACTTTTTCGGGGTTCTCGGGGACCTTGGTGAACTCCGCGATTCTGAGTAATCGTCCCGGCTGTCAAGCGGCTACAACAGCCATTGGAGGAGGTACGATTTCCGACGGCGCCGCCTATTCCGAGATTTTTCCCAACGGACAGATCCCGCTGGAGTGCATGGATCCCACCGCTGTCGATCTTCTCCAATTCGTTCCCGTCCCGCCAAACGACGGCGCCCTCATCAGCACAGTGCCCACCAAGGCCATACGGGGCGATCAATTCACCGTGAAGGTTGACCATCGCCTGAACGACAAGCAGAACCTGAGCTTCTACTACTATTTCAATGACGATCGCACCCTGAACCCGTTCGCACTTTTCGAGAACGCCGGTGGCGACTTGCCCGGCTTCGGGGATATCGTGGCGGAGCGTTTTCAGCAGTGGAATATTACTCATAACTGGACGATCAGCAGCAGCACGGTGAATGAATTCCATTTCACTTACAATCGCGAGGGCCAGGAAACATTCCAGCATCCGGAGAATACGGAATTAGTGCAGAACTCCTGTCCGCCGCCGCAGTCCTGGCTGACCGCTCCAGTACCGTGCTTTTACGGGGATAACTCCACCGATCCACTCGGCAGCCAGTTTGGTATTCATCCTTTTCTAAATTCCAATCGCGAAGGGCTTCCTTTCATCGCTATTTCAGGAGGATTCCAAATCGGAAACGACTGGGAGGGTGAGCTTCCCCAGGCGGGCAATTCTTTCCAGTGGTCCGATAGCATAAGCAAAGTCTCCGGTAACCATACGATGAAGTTCGGGGTGGATGTTCGCCGCCAGGAGTTCAACCAGACCTACTACTACAACGTGAACGGTGAATTTAACTATTACGGTGGCGGCCCGAACGACACAGGTGCAAGCGATCTCTACGCGAATTATCTCTTGGGATTGCCAGATACATTCGGGCAAGGTTCGGCGCAGAGCGAAGCGGTTCGCAACACGGGCCTGTATTTATTCGCACAGGATAGCTGGAAGATCAGGCCGAATCTTACATTGAACTATGGCTTGCGATGGGAGTTGAACACACCTCTCGCAGATATCTCCAGGCATGTCGAGACTTTCCGCCCCGGGCAATCGTCCAAAATCTATCCCTGTGGAGGACCCAACACCGATTGTACGTCGCAAGATGCTATCGGATTGGTCGTTCCGGGGGATGCTGGTGTTCCTCCTGGCATGACACAAACGTACTACAAGGCCTTTGCTCCTCGTATCGGCATCGCATGGAGTCCCGGCAGTTCGGGGAAGATCAGCGTTCGTGCCGGCTGGGGACTTTTCTATAATCCGATGGAGCAGTTGGTGCTTTCCCAGTTCGGCGCTGAGCCTCCGTTTGGAGGCAGCACGACCGTCAACGTGACGCAGTTCAACCTTCCTTTCCTTGGCCAGGACGGGGCCACAGCTTATCTGAATCCGTTTCACGGCATCATCAGCCCGCCCCGTGGTACGCCCCAGGATTGGGCCGTGTTCGAACCCATCGATTTGTACGGAGATTTCCAGCCGCACATGCGCGCGCAGTACTCTGCGCAATACAACTTCGGCATCGAGCGTCAACTGACGGCGGACATGAAGCTCTCGGTTGGTTACGTCGGATCGCAAGGCCATCGTTTGCTCGCGACCCACGACATCAATTACTCAAATCCCCAAACTTGTCTCGATATCAACACCATCAACGGGTCCGCTTACCTGCGCGCCGTTTATCGAAGACGTCACAGTATTCGGTGACCGTGCCAATGGATTCAGTTTCCATATGCCCAACGGTTCGATTGTCACCGGAACCGGTCAAACTCTAAGCTTTACTCGGCTTGCGTCCGTATTCGTCGCCGCAGTGCGATCCCACAACGGGCAACTGGCTGTCCGGCAAGGATCCCGGTATTCACGGGCGTCTTCGCGCAGGACACGATAGCAGGTTCATCCTACAACTCGTTGCAGGTTTCACTCGAAAAGCGCTTTGCGCATGGCCTGCAATTCACCGCGGCATACACGTTCAGCAAGTCGATTGACGAGGCCTCGAGTTTTGAAGGAATATTGAATCCGCTGCCCGGCGCCAGATAACAATGCGCTCTCGCTGTTCGATGCTCGCCATCGTTTTGTAATCAGCTACTACTGGGATCTCCCAATCAGAAAGTTCAGCGGCTTCGCCGGGAAAGTGCTCAACGAATGGGCCGTCTCGGGGATCACAACCTACCAGACCGGATTTCCAATCCATCTGACATCCGACGCCGATAACGAGTTGATGAACAGCGATGATTTCGAGTATCCCGGGCATCCGACCAGATTGCGCCGTTCCAAAGACTGCACCCACAGAGCAATCCAAAATGTATTTCTTTAACCAGAACAGTTTTACCGAAAATGCAACGAGTCGGTCCGGCCCAAGGAGTCGCTCCCTGCTCGGCGAGGAATCGTCTATGGCTGCTACGACCCGAGCCTGCTTGGCCGCATTGGCACTGCGCCGCGTACGATCTGCTGCGGACCTGGAATCAGCGAAACCGATTTTGTCGTCATGAAGAACATTCCGGTCAGCGAACGTACTCACTTCGAATTCCGAGGAGAAATATTCAACATCTTCAACCACACGCAGTTCTACAATCCCGACGGCAACAGCAGCGACGGTCTCAGTTTGGCCAGATTACCCAGGTGAAGGACCCCCGGCTTGTACAATTTGCTTTGAAGTTCTACTTCTAATTTTGGCTGAAAACGCGTTTGTCTGAAACCCGAGCGGCCACAACCGCCCGGACCCAATCTAATGGCCCATCCTCCACCCCAGCGGGCCAAAAGCGGACCCGCTGGGGACCCCGGATTCGGCCTGAGCATTCTTGGAGATCACGATGTATCCCGCACTGCAAAAAGAGCTCGACACGTTTGAGCGACGCACCCCGAAGTCCGCCGAGGCGCACAAAAAAAATCTGAAGCGCCTTCCACTAGGCGTGGCCAGCAACTACCGCGCTTACGAACCGTATCCCATCTTTGTTTCGGAAGCTTCGGGCAGCAAGTTTCGCGATCTCGATGGCAACGAATACATCGACCACAATCTATGTTTCGGTACTCTGATGGCCGGTCACTCGCATCCGGCGGTGATCAAGGCTGTGGAAAGCCGACTGCATAAAGGCACCGCCTACGGCATGCCGCACAACATGGAGTGGGAACTTGCCGAAGAAATCTGCACCCGCTTTCCGGTAGAAATGTGCCGCTTCGGCAACAGCGGAACCGAAGCCACGATGCACACCATTCGGCTGGCGCGCGCAGCGACTGGCCGCGACAAGATCATCAAGTTTGAAGGCGGCTACCACGGCTTGCACGACGCGGCTCTGGTTAGCGTGAAGCCGCACCCGCCCGCCGACGATTTTGGCGACATCAAGAATCCGAAGCCGGTGCCCGGCGGCAAAGGCGTGCCCAAGGCGAGCATCGACAACGTGAAGATCGCGACCTTTAACGATCTCGAAACTGTCGAGCGGCGTTTTCGCGAAAACCCCAACGAGATCGCGGCCATCATCCTCGAACCGATCATGATGAACGTCGGTCTCTGCATGCCGCAAAAAGGATTTCTGGAAGGCTTGCGCGAACTCTGCGACAAGAATGGCGCGCTCTTGATCTTCGACGAAGTTAAGACCGGTGCCAAGCTTTCCTGGAGCGGCGCGTCGGAATATTTCGGCGTTACGCCCGATATGATCTGTCTGGCGAAGTCGATTGGCGGCGGATTTCCACTGGCTGCGTTCGGCGCGCACAAGCGTGTCATGCAGCTGATCTCCGATCACAAGGTTTTTCACGGCGGCACTTACAACACCAATCCGATCTCGATGGCAGCGGGGATTGCGACCTTTCGCGATGTGCTGACGCGCGCGAATTACGCCCACGTCGATAAACTGGAAACGAAGCTCGTCGACGGCTATCGCAAGACCATCGCTAAGGTTGGCCTGCAAGCGTATGTCGCGAGTGCAGGAGCGAACGGGGCGCTCATGCTCTACCCGAAGGAGATCCAGAACTATCGCGACTGGCTGGCAGTTGATACCGATCTGTGGCGTCATTACTGGTTCGGCATGGTCAATCGCGGTGTCATGCCCCAGCCCTATTGGTGGGACGAGCAATGGACGATTTCCGTGCAGCATACCGAGGCCGATATCGATAAACACCTGGCGGTGTTCGAAGACATTGCAGCGTCGCTGGCTGCTGCGCAGCATAAACGTCTGGGAGCCGTGGCCACGCACTAAATCGAATCGGGCCATTTGACCATCGGATCATCGGGTGATCGAAAAACCCATGATCGCGTTGAAGTCAGATGGCCCGGTCACGCGATCATCCGATGACCCAATCATCCGACAATCAGCCGCACTTGAAGCGTGTCCTCGGACGCTTCGACCTGGTGTTGCTGTTCGTTGTCGCTGTGTTCAATCTCAACGTGGTTCCGTCCATCGCGGCGAACGGCGGCGTAACGGTCTGGCTCTGGATCATTTCGCTGTTGCTTTTCTTCTGGCCGCAGGGGATTGCGGTGATCGAACTCGCTCATCGTTATCCCGGAGAAGGTGGCGTCTATCTGTGGGCGAAGGAAGTGTTCGGCGACTTCCATGGCTTCCTCTCCGGCTGGTGTTATTGGACGAACAACATGCTCTACGTGCCGACGGTGATGCTGTACTTCGTCGGCGTATCGGTATTCGCCATGGGGCCAGGGCACGCGGGTCTCGCCGACAACAAGACGTTTGCCATGCTGGCATCGCTCGCCCTGCTAGCGGTGCTCACGGTGCTGAATATCGTGGGCCTGGGGGTAGGGAAGTGGCTGAACAACCTTGGCGCCATCGGAACCTTCGTGGCCGCAGCCGTGCTAATCGGACTAGGGGCCACGGTCTGGTCGCGCTTTGGCACGACGGTCACGGCTGCCGACTTTCGCATTCCGGCAGATCCGCGCTTTGTTCTGAATTCATTTGGCGTAATTTGCTTTGGCCTCGTCGGGTTGGAACTCGCGTCCGTGATGGGCGACGAAATTCGTGATCCGCAGAAAACGCTGCCCGGTGCGGTTGCCTGGGGCGGTTTAATTTCTGGCGCGCTCTACATTGGCGCAACGCTAACGCTGTTGGTGGCTGTGGGTAAGAACGACATCAGTGTGCTGCAAGGGATTGTGCAAGCCGTCAGCCACATGGCAGGCAAAGTGGGAGTGGCGTGGATTATCACACCGTTTGCGCTGATGCTTAGCTTATCGATTGCGGGTATTGGTTCGGCCTGGATGGGTGGGTCGGCGCGCATTCCGTTTGTAGCTGGCCTCGACTCTTACATGCCTGCGTGGCTTGGCAAGGTGCATCCAAAATACGCGACACCACATGCCGCCCTGATTGTGCAGGCGGTGGTTTCGCTTCTATTGATCGTCATCAATTTTTACGCCTCCGGCGGTGTGCAGGAAGCATTTCAGACCATGCTGTCGCTGGCGGTCGTATTGCAATTGGTGCCGTTCCTGTACGTATTTGCGGCGTTGTTGAAGTTGGCAGTTCGCCGTGATTTGGCGGATGGCCGCTACAGTCGAGGAACGTTGATTTTCGCGGGCTTGTGCGGATTTCTGACCACTGCGCTTGGGATCGTGCTCGCCTTCTTCCCGGCCAAGCAGATCACGTCGGTGTGGAAATACGAAGCCAAGATGTTCGGGTTCACATTGTTTTTTCTGGCGCTGGCCGCATTTTTCTTCTTTGTCTACGGAAGGCTGAAACCGTCACAGCTTGCCGTGGTCAAGCCTATTTAGCTAGCAGGAGGTCCCTATGCCGAGTGGAGTGCAAGCCGAAGTCAAAACCTATCAGATGTTCATCGACGGTGAGTGGGTTGCGAGTAAGTCGAACAAGACTTTTCCCGTCTACGATCCCTCGACTGAAGAGGTAATCGCGCAGGTTCCGGACGCTGGCTCGGACGACGTAAACCGCGCCGTTGCCGCGGCCAAAGCTGCTTTTGAAGAAGGTCCATGGGCGACGAGCACGGCGCAGGAGCGAGGTCGCGTGCTGTTCCGCTTGGCGGAGAAAGTCCGGCAAAATCTCGCCGTGCTCGCCGAGCTTGAGTGCCGCAACACCGGCAAGCCAATCGTTGAAGCGGAGTTCGATATCAATGACGTCGCAACCTGCTTTGAGTACTACGGCGGCCTCGCCACCAAAGTTGTCGGCTATGTGAATCCCGTGCCTGACAATGCCATGAGCTTGTCGCTCAAAGAGCCTGTGGGAGTCGCCGGGCAAATCATTCCCTGGAACTATCCTCTGCTGATGGGCGCGTGGAAGCTGGCTCCGGCGCTGGCCGCCGGTTGTACCTGCGTGCTAAAGCCAGCCGAGCAAACGCCGCTCACCGCGCTCGAAATGGCGAAGTGGTTTGATGAAGTTGGCCTGCCGAAGGGCGTCGTCAACGTGATCACCGGTTTTGGCGAGACCTGCGGATCGCCACTGGTGAAGCACCCTGACGTCAATAAGATCGCGTTTACAGGATCGGCCTCGGTTGGCAAGATCATCGTCAAGGAAGCGGCGGACACCGTGAAGCGCGTTACGCTCGAACTCGGTGGCAAGTCGCCAAACATCTTTTTTGCCGATGCCGATTTTGAGGCTGCTATCGACGGTGCGCTTTTTGGTGTGTTCATCAATCAAGGAGAAGTCTGTTCGGCGGGCAGCCGCATTCTGGTCCAAAAATCGATCTACAAGAAGTTTGTCGAAGCCATGGCAGAGAAGGCGAAGAAGATCAAGATTGGTCCGCCAATGGAGCGCGAAACGAAGATGGGCGCGCTGGTCAGCAAAGAGCAGTACGACCGCGTGCTCTCTTATCTCGACATTGGCAAGAAAGAAGCGAAGGTCGCATCTGGTGGCGGACGCGCCGAGAAGTTCGATAAGGGCTACTACGTGCAGCCGACTATTTTCTATGACGTGACGAACAGCGCCCGCATCGCGCGTGAAGAAATCTTTGGCCCGGTCGCCGCGGTGATTCCCTTCGAAGACGAAAAAGACGCGCTGACAATCGCGAACGATTCTCCCTACGGACTGGCCGCAGCCGTCTGGACGCGCGACATTTTCAAAGCTATGCGGACGGTCAAGTCGCTGCGCGCCGGCATTGTGTGGGTCAATCACATGCAGCCGACCTACGTCGAAGCGCCCTGGGGAGGATACAAGCAATCCGGCTTCGGCCGCGAACTCGGGCCTTGGGGAATCGAAGAGTATCTAGAGACTAAGCAGGTCTATATCAACCTGAACGAGGCGCCGATTGGCTGGTACTGAGAAGCCGTTGCCGGTTGCCAGTAGTCAGTTGCCAGTAAAGGCAACCGCAACACCGTCCGGCTCAATCCGATTCTGAGAACTGAGACCTGAGACCTGAGACGAGACCTGAGACCTGAGACCTGAGACCTGAGACCTGAGACCTGAGACCTGAGACCTGAGAGCTGAGAGCTTTATTTATGTCCACCATTCAACTCCGCACTCCCATTCCCGGACCGCGTTCCCAGGCGCTGATGAAGCGGCGCAATGCTGCCGTGGTGCAGGGCGCGTTTCATGCCACGCCGATCTTCGTCGACAAGGCCGAAGGCGCGGTCATTGAAGACGTCGACGGCAACCGGCTCATTGACCTTGCCGGCGGCATCGGCTGCCTCAACACCGGACACCGCGCGCCCGCAGTTGTCGAAGCTGTTCGCCGTCAGCTCGATCGCTTCCTGCACACCAGCTTTAACGTGCTGCCTTACGAAAGCTACATCGCGGTTTGCGAAAAGCTGAATGCCATCGTTCCGGGCAAGGGCCCGAAGAAGACATTGCTCGTCAACACGGGTGCCGAAGCTACCGAAAATGCGGTCAAGATTGCGCGGGCCTATACGCGCCGACCGGCGATCATTACTTTTGAGGACGCATTTCACGGGCGCACTTACATGGCAATGGCCATGACCAGTAAGACGCATCCTTACAAAGCCGGATTTGAGCCGTTCCCAGCCGAGGTCTATCGAATTCCCTATGCCTACTGCTATCGCTGCTCGTACTCGATGCAGTATCCCTCGTGTGGCGTATTTTGCGCCAAACATATTGAAGACACGTTCAAGCGCGTGGTTGCGGCCGAGACGGTTGCAGCCGTAATCGTTGAGCCAATTCTCGGCGAGGGAGGATTTGTCACACCGCCTCCGGAGTTCTATCCCACGCTCACGGAGATTTGCCGTAAGCATGGCATTCTGGTGATTGCCGACGAAGTGCAGACGGGATTCGCGCGGACGGGAGCGATGTTTGCCTGCGAGCGGCTAGGCCTTGAGCCCGATCTGGTCACCATGGCGAAGTCGCTGACTGGCGGCCTGCCGATGGCGGCGGTTACCGGACGCGCCGATATTATGGATGTTCCCGGATCCGGCCAACTCGGCGGAACGTTTGCCGGCAATCCCCTGGCCTGCGTCGCTGCGCTCGCGGTGCTCGAGACAATCGAGAAAGACAGATTTATGTGCGCGCGCGAACCAGCTTGGTGAGCGTTTCCGCAAGCGAGCGGCAAAATGGCAGTCGCAGTGGGAACTGGTGGGCGACGTTCGAGGACTCGGCGCCATGCAGGCGCTTGAGCTCGTACGCTCAAAAACGACTCGTCAACCGGCAGACGAAGAGACAAAACAAGTGTCACAATATTGCTATGAGCACGGAGTGGTGACGATCACGGCCGGCTCATACAGCAACGTGATTCGCCTGCTGATGCCGCTGGTCATCACCGATGGGCAGATGGATGAAGCAATGGACGTGCTTGAAGCGGCGCTAAAGCATGTAGCCGAAAGGAAAGGCGTGTTGACGAAACAGCTGACATAGGGACAACCGCTCTCAGCTGTCCGGCCGAGCTTAAAACGAAAGCGAGCAATGGATGACGACCACGACTGCAAATCCCACGATGACCGGCCAGGAGATTGTTGATCTCAGCAAGAAGCACACGCTTTATGAATGGTCGGCGCAGTCCAAAGTTGATCCGATCCCGGTGGCGCGCGCAAAAGGAATCTATTTCTGGACGCCGGAAGGCAAGCGCTTCATCGATTTCAATAGCCAGCTCATGTCGGTCAACATAGGACACGGCGATGAGCGCGTGATTCGGGCGATTGCCGAACAGGCGCAGACCTTGGCGTATGCGAATCCTTTTATGGCGACCGAAGTGCGCGCGCGGCTTGGGCAGAAGCTAGCTGAAATTTCACCTGGCGATATCGATACGTTCTTCTTCACCAATGGCGGCGCCGAAGCCAACGAGAACACGATCAAGATGGCGCGCTTTTTCACAGGCCGCCACAAGATCATCGCGCGGTATCGCTCCTACCACGGCGCTACCGCCGGCGCGATCTCGCTAACCGGCGATCCGCGGCGTTGGGCCGCGGAGCCGGGAATGCCCGGCGTAGTGCACGTGCTCGACCCATATCATGGCATTGAGCGCGGATGGGAATCGGCCGAATCCTCGCTGGCGCAGCTTGAGGAGACTATTCAACTTGAAGGTTCGCACACGATTGCCGCGTTCATCCTGGAGCCGGTTACTGGCACCAACGGTATTCTTGTTCCTCCGGATGGATATCTCGAAGGTGTGCGCAGACTGTGCGACAAATATGGCATTCTGATGATTGCCGATGAAGTTATGTCCGGATTTGGGCGAACAGGCGAGTGGTTTGCCGTTGATCACTGGAAAGTCGTCCCCGATCTGATGACGATGGCGAAAGGACTTACGTCGAGTTATATCCCGCTCGGTGCGGTTGGAATGCGGCAGCACATTGCCCGCCACTTTGACGACAAAGTGTTCTATGGCGGCCTGACGTATAACTCGCATCCGATGGGATGCGCGACCGCGCTGGCGACAATCCGCGTCTATGAAGAGGATCATTTGATCGAGAACGCCCGCAAGATGGGCGCGATCATGAAGAGCCTGGGCGCGGAATTGCAGAAAAAACATCGATCGGTTGGAGCGATACGGTCGATTGGATTATTCGGCATTGTTGAGCTGGTGCGTAGCCAGAAAACGCGGCAGCCGATGGCGCCGTTCAATGGCACGTCGGATGAGATGACTGCGCTCGGAAAGTTTTTCCGCGAAAATGGCCTTTATACATTTGTGCGATGGAATACTTTCTTCACGAATCCTCCGCTCTGCATCAACGAGCAGCAGCTGCGCGAGGCATTCGCAATCATCGACCGGGGACTTGAAATCACAGATGCGGCGGTAAGGGACTAACCTGCTCCGCGTTCAGGTAAAATTGCCCAATGCGTGAAATCGTCATAGCTTCTTCCGTCCGCACACCGGTTGGCCGCGCGTTCAAAGGGACCCTCCGCGCCACGCGTCCCGACGAGCTCGCCGCCGTCGCCATCAAGGGCGCGCTTGATCGTGTCCCGCAGCTCGATCCAAAGAGATCGAGGACGTCATCTTCGGCTGTGCCATGCCGGAAGCGGAGCAGGGAATGAACGTTGCCCGCATCGCATCCCTGCGCGCTGGTTTGCCCGTTGAAGTTTCCGCAGTCACGATCAATCGTTTCTGCTCGTCCGGCCTCCAGGCAATCGCCATGGCGGCAGAGCGCATCATGAGCGGCGGAGCAGAAGTCATGGTCGCCGGCGGAACCGAATCGATGTCGATGATCCCGATGGGTGGCAATAAGATCTCGCCTAATCCGTGGCTGGTGGAACACTACCCAGACTCCTATCTCTCGATGGGCCTGACCGCCGAGCGAGTCGCACAGCGCTTCAACATCACGCGCCAGGCATGCGACGAGTTCTCGCTCCGCAGCCATCAGAAGGCGCTCGCCGCGATCGCGGCAGGCAAGTTCGAGGAAGAGACTGTGGCAGTTCCCGTAAGCTTCACGACGCCAAATGGCTCGAAACCCAAGCGGCAGGAAATCACCTTCAAAATGGATGAAGGCCCGCGCACCGACACCTCACTCGAAGCTCTCGGCGCGCTCAAACCCGCCTTCCATGTAAAAGGCGTAACGACGGCAGGGAACTCCTCCCAGATGTCCGACGGAGCCGCAATCGCCATCGTCATGTCTGCCGAACGGGCAAAAGCCCTCGGCATCACGCCGCTCGCGCGTTACGTCTCGTTTGCAACCGCTGGATACAAGCCAGAAGAAATGGGCATCGGCCCGTGTTCGCGATCCCGAAGGCGCTCAAACTGGCAGGCTTAAAGCTAAGCCGAGATTGACGTGATCGAGCTGAACGAAGCCTTCGCCGCCCAATCCCTCGCTGTCATTAAAGAAGCCGGCCTCGACCCGAACGCGTCAACCCAACGGCGGCGCAATCGCGCTCGGACATCCGCTGGGCTGCACGGGAGCGAAGCTGACCGCGAGCGTGATCCGCGAGTTGAAGCGCCGCAAGGCTCGCTACGGCATGGTCACCATGTGTGTCGGCGGAGGAATGGGCGCTGCGGGCATATTCGAAAACTCTGGCCTGAGGGCGCTAATTCTCCCCAAGCACGTCGCTGGACGAAGGCACGTCGGCTGGATTACTGTGCTTTCACTCAACTTATAGAGACCTAAGTCGAAAACCGTCTAACTGTAGTAAGCTTGTCCCGCAGGCTTGCCTAAGTTTCGGCGTTGAGAGGTACTCCATGCGGCTCTCTAGTCTCATCTGTTGCGCCAGTCCTGTTCGTTTCATGTGGGTTCATTGTTCGCGCAGCACGTTCGGGTGGCGGAACTCGCATAGCACGGCTCTGCTTCATCCGGTAGCATGGCGAGCTGCCACAGCATCACGAGTTCGTCTTCGCATGGCTCCAGTTCTGCCAGGACGTCGAGCGCGTCACCCAAACAACTTGCCAGGAAAGCGAGCACGCAAGAAACGAAAAGCTCTCGGTCGCTGCTCCATCCTTTTAGAAAGCCAGAGCCTTCTCAACCGGCGGTGTTCGTTCGTTCGTGGCCCTGTTTGAGACGGCCCTGCCCAGTGTGTCCTACCGGAGAAGCGCGCAACGGAAGCGGTGGTGCGCGGTCGTCACGAATGCCTGCGTATCCGCGTACGGTTTCTCTTGTAGTGTTCAGTATTGGTCCAACGATTGCGGTGCTTTAGCGCATCAGCTTGAGGCACAAAGGCGGGGCATACAGGGCCGCTATGATCTCAGCGGAGCGGTGATCTACCAGACGCTGCTGGACCAGTATGAGCAGTGCGTGCGACGGTATCGCTTCGGGGCATTCGGCTCGCTCGCCTCCAATGATATGAACCTGTTCGGATTGCCATAAGCGCCGGGTGGCAACCGATGGCGATTGGATCAACGAATGTTCATGCGCGTTGTTCTCGCGTAGAATAATCACGCTAGTTTTTCTGTCCCGATTGGCTGTCTTCAAGCAACAACCTGAATTTAGAAACCTGAGTTAACGAGGTCTGAGAGATGGCTACTACGACGGCAATGCCTACCATCAAGATCCCTGGCGGCGGATTTCTGCTCGAAGAGCGCGCCGCCGCCGAAGTGTTTACCCCCGAGGATTTCTCCGAACAGCAGCGAATGATTGGCCAGACGACCGAGGAGTTTGCGGTGAACGAGATTTTGCCGCAGGCCGACAAGATGGAGCACAAGGACTTTTCCATCTCGCGCGACTTGGTTAAAAAGGCGGGAGAGCTAGGCCTCGCAGGCGTAGAAGTTCCCGAAGCCTACGGCGGCCTGGAGATGGACAAAGTCACAGCCGCCATTATCGCCGACCATATCGCCAAGTATGCCGGCTTCTCCACCACGTGGGGCGCGCACAGCGGCATCGGCTTGCTTCCGCTGGTGTATTTCGGGACCGAGGAGCAAAAGAAAAAGTATCTGCCGCGCCTGGCGGCCGGAGAAATTGTCGGCGCATACGCTTTATCGGAAGCCACGTCCGGCTCTGACGCGCTCAACTGCCGCGCTCGCGCTGTGCTTTCACCCGATGGCAAGCACTACATTCTGAATGGCGAGAAGATGTGGATCACCAACGCCGGTTTCGCCGACCTGTTCACGGTGTTTGCCAAAATTGACGGCGAGAAATTTTCCGCGTTCCTGGTCGAGCGCACATTCCTCGGTTTCTCCACGGGTGCCGAAGAACACAAGATGGGCATCCGCGGGTCTTCCACTTGCCCAGTCATTCTTAATGACTGCCAGGTGCCGGTCGAGAATCTACTTGGGGAAACCGGAAAAGGCGCAACCATTGCCTTCAACATTCTCAACATCGGACGATTCAAGCTGGGCGCCATGTGCTTGGGCGGCGCGCGCGTTTCTATCGAGCAGCGCCGTCGCTTACGCCAAGCAGCGCAAGGCTTTCGGCAAGTCCATCAGCCGAGTTCGGCTTGATCCGCGAAAAGATCGCCAACATGGCCACGCTGATTTATGTCGGCGAGTCGCTGGTCTATCGCACGGTCGGCATGATGGACAAGTTGCTCGACGAAATCGACAAGGCTAGCCCGGATGCGTCGAAACAAATGCGCAAGGCCATCGAGGAATATGCGGTCGAATGCTCGATCATCAAGGTCTGGGGATCGGAGATGATCGACTACGTCGTCGACGAGACGATGCAGATCTATGCTGGATATGGCTTCGTCGAGGAATATCCCGCCGAGCGCGCCTATCGCGATGCCCGCATCAACCGCATCTTCGAAGGCACGAACGAGATCAACCGGCTCATCATCACGGGCTTCCTGCTGAAGCGCGCCATGAGCGGCCAGTTGCCGCTGATGCCGGCGATCAAGAAGCTGATGGATGAAGTGCTGAGCGGGCCCTCGATGGGTGAAGAGATCGAAGGCGCCACTGGCCGAAGAGCGCAAGCTAGTGGCGAACGCCAAGAAGTTGGGCCTGTTTGTTGCGGGTGCCGCCACGCAGAAATACATGGCGGCGATTCAGGATCAGCAGGAAGTCATGGGCGCGATCGCCGATATGACCATCGAGATTTACGCGATGGAATCGGCTGTGCTGCGCGCGCAGAAGATCGCCGAGCGAAAGGTGAAGCCGCCGCAGCGCTGCCCATTGCGATGACGCGGGTCTACATGACGCAAGCATTCGAGAAGGTTGAAGCGGCCGCAAAGAAAGTGATTGCCGACGTGGCCGATGGCGACATGCTCCGGACGCAACTGGCAATCGTCCGGCGGCTAGCGAAGCACGATCCGTTCAATACAATCGCACTGCGTCAGCAAATTGCGCTAAAGACAATCGAAGCGGGGAAGTACAGCCTGGCCTAGAACTCCGCAATCTTGACTCAGCATAGGATTCGCTCGGCGAATCCTATGCTGAGTCGATTCTCTTCTGAAGAACAACGAGTCCCTATTCCTTGGGAAAATTCGGGTCTGCCTTCACTTCTTCGATCTGTTTCGTGTGGCGCTCGCTGTGCGCGGAAATGAGAAGAATCCACTGATAGGCATCCATGGTGCCCAGCATGGGATGCGGTCCGAAATGGTCGCGCAGGTCGTCGTTTGTTGTCCTGACGTAGTCCATCGTGGCTTTGCGCGAATCCTCAAAAGCCTTTGTTACCTCTTCGCGATTTGCCCAGCGGCCCGTAGGTTTCAACATCTCAGGCGCTTGCACTTTGCGGACTGCGATCGGGAACCTTTTGCAGGATCATATCATCGGTCACTTTAACTTCCGACCGCTTCTCAGGCGCAGCTGGTCCCGCCATGAATTTGCTTTGAATAAGACCGAGGAGTGTGGACTCTGACACCGCGATATGTTCGGAGACTTCCGCTATCGACCAGCGGTCGGGTGCGGGTTTGAATTTCCACTGCTTTTCGGAGAGTCCTGCAATCGATTGCCAGAAACGCGTCGTGAGTGGCTTGCAGGCTCTTCAAAGCCGCTTCACGCTCGGCGGATGAGAGCGTTGCAGACGCCGGAGCGGCCGCAGTTTGAGCGATGCCGGACAAAGCAAGAGCGAGCGTTAGACATAGGACAGCCGCAAACTTCCATTGCAGTTTCATTTGATTTTCCCCGTAAAGAATTGGAAACGCAGTGGCGCAATTATAACGTGGATTTACTCAAACCATCCGCTGCGATAGGCGATCCACCAGGAGACGTACGCGACAGGAATGGTTGCCCCCAATGCCCACCAGAGTGGCAATACGACATCGGCGAGGATGCCGAGCACGGTGAAGGAGGTCCAGAAGATCTTGCGCTCCATATTCTGAATTCTAGTTCTTTTCCACCGCTCGTGATCCGGGCCTCGCGCTTCGCAAGCAAACTTCGGTTACGTAACGTGGGGACTATGGCTTGAACGGTCTTTATTCAACCGCCTCATTAGGTTTTCGGTTTCAGCTCTTCCATCACGCTCTGAATAAGCTCCTTTGCCTCGGTGAGGCTCTTCATGATGAGCTGCACGTCCATGACCGGTTTGCCGGGCCAGCGCTGGCTCTGGCAATAGACGCCGTGCTGGCCGACGAGCGCCATGGCATCGGTGACCAGATCCATCGTGACGGCGAGCCGTCCGCGCGGCACTCCCATGCGGGTTTCGAAGTGTTCCAGTTCTTCCTGCTTCTCGTTAAAGACCGACATGCAGAGATTGTACCGGCGAAGTGCGTATAATTTCACAGGGTCGGAGATCGTTCACTCTATCGGTCGCCTGGTGCGATCCAACCATTCCTCAGGAGGAATTTGTTATGAAGAAAGTTGCGTTACTCACCGCACTGCTGCTCGCCGCTTCAACCGCTGTATTCGCACAGATGCATACGGAGCAGGACAAGTCCAAGCGTCCAAGTCCGTCCGCCAGCGCGGAGTGCAAGTTCTCCGACGGCAAGACGGTCAAGATCGACTACTCCAGCCCGCGTGCCAAAGGCCGCAAGATTTTCGGATCGAAGGCAGACAGCGCTCTCGTGCCGTTCGGCCAGGTTTGGCGCACCGGCGCGAACGAGGCGACCACATTTGTCGCAAGTACAAACGTCAGCGTAGGCGGCAAAGCCGTTCCCGCAGGCAGCTACACAATCTTCACCATTCCTAACGCCGACGCGTGGACGCTCGTCATCAGCAAGAAAACCGGCGAATGGGGAACCAATTATCCGGGCGAGAAAGAAGACTTTGCTCGCGTGCCCATGAGCGCTTCCAAACCTTCCGCTCCGGTCGAGAATTTCACCATCGCATTTGACCAGGCGGGCAGCAAGTGTACTCTCCACATGGAGTGGGAAAACACGAGCGCCAGCGTGGACGTCGTCGAAAAGTAGACGGCAAGAAAAACTGAGCATCGACCGAAAGAGGTCTCAGGTCTCGGGGAAAAGCACTGCAATGCCTTTTCAGAGGCTTAGTCTGTCCGGATTCCCTGATATCTGATCTCTGGCGTCTAAGACCCGACACCTGAGACCTGATACCTGGCGCTTCATTCCCAGTCTGTCGCTTGGGGTTGTATACTGGCTCGCGATGCGGCAGATGGTGCGCTTTCTCTGGAATTCCACGCGAGGGCATCGCATTGCGCCCTGGCGCAGTCCTTATCTTCTCTGGCGCATCGAGACTTACACGGGCGTAAAGATGACGCAGATCGGGTTCCTCGAATTCTGGGAATTCCTGTGGACTGAGCGCGGCAATCTCTGGCGCTTCCTCAAATGGACCGGCGAGATGGATCGCTACGTTCATCCTAAAGCTAAGAGAACTTAGAGGTTATGTTCTCCGCGGGCATCGCTATCGGTACCCCTCCCCCCCCTCAAAATTTCTCAAAGTCTTGATTCGCAATGAGTTAGAGGCAAAGTCTTGAGCGTGTTGGACTTAGCTCGGAAACCTGCCTTTTTCCTGCCTGCTTGCCCCCATTCGCCCCACAAAAATGTTGAGCGCGGAGCGATGGCACAGCTCCGCCCTGCAACAGGTCATAAGACATTTTCGCGCCGATTGGGATGGAAGTCTGTGAGGGCGGTCACGGCGAATTTGTGATGAAAAATGACGAGTCGAACCTCGGGATTGCGCGGGTGCAGGAATGTATCCACTCGGATACACTAAAACTTGAGAGGCTCGAAACAACGAGGGCCGGAACAACAGGGGAAACTGGGGAAACAACAATGAAGAGAAAGAAGACAACTTACAAACCGTTTGACGCGGCAGCGTATCTCGATAACGATGCAGTCATTGCGGAATATCTTTCGGCGGCCGCCGAAGATCCCAACCCAGAGGTATTCGTCGCCGCGCTCGGCGACGTAGCCAAAGCGCGAGGCATGGCCCAGATCGCCAAAGACGCGGGCCTCGGCCGCGAGAGCCTGTATAAAACTCTAAGCGCGGGCGCTCACCCACGCTTCGAAACGATCAATTCTGTCCTGCACGCCCTCGGCGTGAAGTTCGCCGTCGTTGCCGACCGCGAGAGCTAGATCGGGCTCCCGAACGAAGATCCTAAAATGACGGCAGATGTGGAATCCCACCCTTTAAAGATCGAAGGGCGGGGCACGCATTATAAAAGGGCGCCCGGTCACGGCGCGGATGTGATGAAAAAAAAGGGCGGTCAATGCTTATGGTTGAGGCCGTGCGATGAAACATGCTGGGGGCGGTGGCTCTGTCCGCTTGTCCTATCCCGAACGGCCATCACTATTCGGACGAGTGTCGTTGGTTTATAAACGGCGCATTCCTTTACTCGTATGACCCTCCAGCCCTCGCGCGTTAGAGCCTGGGATACACGACGGTCTCTACGCTTGTTGGCGTCGATCTTGTCGCGCCAGAATTTGGTGTTGGTACGCGGTAGATACTTGCAGCGGCAGCCATGCCAGAAACAACCGTCCACGAAAACGGCCACTTTGCGCCCCGGCCAGGCGAAGTCGGGTTTCCCCACGACCGGCCAGTGCTTGCGGTAGCCCCTGAGGTTAGCGGCCCACAGCATTCTCCCAAGCGGCAATTCGGTGGTCGTATTGCCGCGCGAGTGGATCGCCGCCATGATCTTGGACCGGACTTTTTTGGAGACGTGATCCACGGGGCTGGACTCCGACGCTAACGTTTTGCATAGAGTTTGAGGTCGTCTGCGCCGATTTGATCGGACGGCACGAGACGGTAGTGTTTTTCCTCTATGATCCTCACGTCCTTGCCGTCCAACGCCAGTTCAAACATGGCGATTACTTCATCCGACATGAACTGCGCGGAGATGGGGCGGCATGTAAGACCGGAGAATTTCTCCCGGCAACACGCGAGATCCTGTGCAGTTTGAACAACGCTCAGGCGGTCGTTTCCACCTTTTGCCTGGACGGGCAGCGCGAACTGTTCTCCGTGTTTGTTTACGCCGACGTAAATTTCATCAATCTCGATCTGAGAGTCGCCCATCGCCTTCACCGTTGTTCTGAGGTGATTTTGAAGCGAATATGTCGTCAGGCCGAGGAAGGTGTCGATTAGGCGGTTGTAACGCACTTTGGCAAGCAATGCCTGTTCATCGCTCAAGGCGTATGTGCCGACGATCTCGGGCGTGGCGTCGGGAATTTTAATCGCGATCATGTTCGGATTCGGAACAATATTCGCGAGCTTCGCAAGTCTAAAGCGATACACAGCGCGTCCCGCCAGCTCGATGACCCACTCCATGCCCTTTGGAGCGGTAGAGAGAATTTCGGGTGGTAAAGCGGTTCTGAACCTAAAAGAGTAGATGGTGTCGCCTAAGTTCTTGGGCAGAGCTATGCCGAGCGATCTTGCGATCTCGACGAATTCATCGCGCGAAAATTCGAATTCTTTCTTGCCTGCCTTGTAATGGTTCTTAAAAATAGTTCCGATGATCGCGGAGTAGCGATTCAGCTTCTTTGGAATTCCATTGGGGTTCTTTTCAGCCATTCGCTTCTCTTCCTTATTCAGCTCTGGTGCGCTTCGGGACCACGTTAGGCGACACTCCATAGTGTGCGGCTGCGGCGGACATATCGAGCGACAGCAGGCGCTCCTTGCCCTGAGCGATGGGACGTTCCAACTTCTTGTGGGAGAACTCTACACCGATCTTCGATGCGACCGCTCTGGCGAGCAGTGGTGGAACGGAGTTGCCGATTTGCCGGAAGCCGTGCCACTTGGTCACGTGAAATCGGAACCAGTCGGGGTAGGAATGCAGACGTGCCGCCTCGCGCACAGTAATGCATCGTGCCGAAAAAGGGTGTATTGGCCTGGGCGACGTGAACGCACCGTGATCGCTGGCGGTTCCGGCGCGAATCGTGTTGCAGATGCCCTCGGGATCGAGTTTATGAAAGCGGCTAACTGGCTCGGTGTCGCCGGGCTTGGTCTTGAGGAATCGCTTTTTCGACAGGTCGGTATGAACCGTGCGCAGGCTTGAAGTAAGCAGGCTTCCATCGAACTCGCGGGGTTCGGAAAAGTCTTGGGGATCGTCTTCGTCTCCGCGCAGGGGGGCGCTGTAGCCGGTTGATCGCTTGAATTTCGCCTTAACCCAATCCCGGTGCAGCAATTCTTCATAGTCGTCCGCCTCGGGAAGGTCGCGCAGCGCGTCCCACACGGTCGGCGTTGGCCGAAGAAAAAGACTGCCAGCATGGCCGTTTTCTTTCTTCGGCGTTTCGTGGGTAGCTTCTGGATATTCGGGCAGCGGGAACCCTTTGCGCGCTCCCAATAGAAAGAGACGCTGACGGTTCTGCGGAACGCCGTGATGCGCGGCATTCAGCACACGGTAGTCCTCCAGTACGCGGTAGCCGTTCCTGCCAAACTCCAGGATGATCTCTTCGAGAAATTTCTTGTGTGCGCCCACGGTCAATCCACGGACGTTCTCGAAAACGAAATACGACGCTTTCAATTCGACCACGAGACGTACAAAGTGGTAGACGAGCGAATTTCGCGGGTCGTCGAAAGCGCGTTTGCCGATCATGCTAAAGCCTTGACAGGGCGCACCGCCGAAAACAACGTCCACATTCCGGTCGCCGATGCGCGAGTGGTCGCGAATATATCTGCCATCGATATCGGCTACGCTCCGGCAGATCGCGGCACAGTGAGGAAAGTTAAATTCGTGGGTCGCGCAATGGATGGGGTCGTACTCCACGGCGGCAGCCACATCGAATCCAGCCTGTTCGAAACCGAGGCTCATCCCGCCAGCACCCGCAAACAGATCGACACCGACCGGCCTTTTTCCGTTTGTGCTCATTCAAAAACTGCCCGCCTACAACGATTATATGGCTCCGATTCTATGGCGAACCGGACTGCCGATCAAATACCTCGCGAATCTGCGGAACCCGCAGCTTGACCACTCGCAGTGCGTGAGGCTCGACGCTACGCGGAGGATTCCATCTCCACTTTTACTTCGCTGCCTTTGGCTGCTCCCAGGAGTTGATGGGCTGAGCCGCGATTGGTGGCGATCTCCAGAAAACCCATACTGCCGAGAATGGCGAAGACTTCGTCCGGGTCTCCTTCGGCGTAACTGGAGCAGAGGTGCTTGACTGGGCCTTTGGCGCCCACCGCGATCTGGAATGGCGGCGGAGATGCGGTAAGCCCCGTCTCTACAGAAGCGCAGTACAGCAATGCTGGAACGGCTCTAATGCTCTCATTGGCAATCGCCGATAACCCCCACGGGTCCAAACTGCGAACTCCGTCCGGTGGATAGTGCATTCCCATCGAGCAGGTTTGACTTCGTCTTAGTGACGCCTCTTTATGACGCCTGTCGCCGATCACCGCCTTGTCGAACGAATGCAGCTTGCATCGATGGCTGGCGGTGTGTTCTCGGTCGCCGTCGGAGCGGCGGGGCTGGCCGGCTGGACATTTCACAGTGCCATTCTGAAGAGCTGGCTGCCGGGCCAGGTGACCATGCGATTCAATGCCGCTGTTGGCCTGGTGGCTCTCGGACTCGCCGTACTGGGTTTAAGCGGTGCACGGGAGCGGGAACATGGTTGCATCATTCGGATTTTCGCCAGGATTTGTGCCTCCGTTAGTTTGGTCGTGGGCTTACTTACGCTGCTGGAAAACCTTCTGGGCTGGAATCTAGGGATCGATCAACTTTTGTACATGGTCAATCCAGCGGAGGAGATTGGTGGTACGCGTCCTGGGCTGCTGCCGACGGTTACATCCGCGAGCTTGGCATTCCTGGGGTGCTCGCTGCTCATTCTGAATTGGAGGACGCGCCGGGGGGGTGGCCGGCGCAATGGCTGGCGAGCTTTGCAGCGGCGATTTCCAGTTTCGCGGCTCTCGATTTTGTGCTGAAGCAAAAGGTTTCCCATACGCATGTGGCGCTGCCCGCCGCCATCTGCTTCATGGCGCTGTCGCTGGCGGTGATTGGCTCGCGCGCGGACTGGGCGGTAGGCGGACTTCTTGCCAGCTCCGGGATGGCGGGCAAACTGTTGCGGAGATCGGTTCCTATCGGCCTGCTCGCGCTGTTGGTCTTGGGAAGGATCCTTTCGACAGCTCTGCTCACGGAAGTGCATTTCAACTGGCTTCAGGTTGTAAGCCTTGGCGTCCTGTGTTGTACGATTCTGGTCGCCTTCATTGTATGGATGACACTCACGTTTGAGCGCAGCCAGTCGGAGCAAGGCCAGCGCCTGGCCGCCATCGTGGAATGCAGCGAAGATGCAATTTTCAGCAAGGACCTCAACGGGATCATCACAACCTGGAACAAGAGCGCCGAGCGCCTTTACGGCTATAGCGAAGAGGAAGCTGTCGGGAAACACATCAATTTGATCGTTCCCAGGGAACTGCACGAAGAAGCGCGCTTACTGCTGCGCGAGGTCGCACAAGGGAAAGTCGCAAAGCGGCACGAAACCGTGCGAGTAAAGAAGGACGGTTCGCGAATCTATATTTCCTTGGTTCTCTCGCCGGTGCGAGATGGCGCGGGCAACATTATCGGCGCTTCGGTGATCGGGCACGACATCACCGAAGCCAAAAACGCGAAGGCGGCGCTCGAGGAGAGCGAAGAAAAACTCCGGCTCTTTATTGAACACGCCCCGGCGGCCCTGGCTATGTTTGACCACGACATGCGTTACCTGGAAGCGTCGTCCCGCTGGAAAACGGAGCGTGGCCTCGAAGGCCGGGACGTGCGGGGTCTGTTGCATTACGAGGCTTTCCCATGGGCCAAACGCTGGCAAGAGTCTCATCGGCGAGCATTGAGCGGGGAAGTGGTTCGCGACGAAAATGCCATGCTCCAGGGCGCCGATGGCACCGAACGCTGGATCCGTTGGGAAATACGGCCCTGGCACGCCAAGGGAGAGATCGGCGGCATTATCATCCTTACCGAAGACATCACCGTGCGCAAGCAAGCCGAGGAGGCAGCGGAACAACTACACGCGCGAACTGAAGCGCTCGAACGAAGAGCTGGAGCAGTTCGCGTACATCGCCTCGCACGATCTGCAAGAACCTCTGCGCATGGTGGCCAGCTACAGCGGAACTGTTGGCCGAACGCTACCGCGGGAAACTCGATGCCAACGCGGATAAGTACATCGGGTATGCGGTTGGACGGCGCTCATCGAATGCAGCGGCTCATCCGCGATCTGCTCGCCTATTCGCGCGTGAGTTCCCAGGCCAGACCTTTGCAGGCTACCGACGCATCGGCCGTATTGAATTTGGTGATTGCGACGATGAAGGCACCGATCCAAAGCAGCGGCGCAGAAGTGATCTGCCGCAGCCTGCCCAACGTTATGGCCGACGAAGGGCAACTCGCGCAAGTATTTCAAAATCTGATCGGCAATGCACTGAAGTTCCACAGTGACGCGCCTCCGCGGATCGAGATCGGCGCCTGCGGATCCGGCGATGTCTGGCAGTTTATTGTGGCCGATAACGGCATTGGCATCGCCAAGGAAAACGCCGGAAGAATCTTCCAGATGTTCCAGCGCCTGCACACGCGCGAAGAATACGAGGGCTCAGGCATTGGGCTTGCGATTGCCAGAAGGATTGTGGAACGCCACGGCGGCAGGATCTGGTTCGACTCGACTCCCGGTCAGGGAACGACGTTTTACTTCACTCTCCCCCGCGTCGAGAAAGAAAGCCCTGAGCGCGCCTTTTCCCGCGCCTCTGGTCGAGGCTAATCCCACGCCCACGCGGCGGGCAATCCTCAACCGTTGATGATTAGCTGTCCGGCGCACTACCATATCCTTATGCCCGTCGAAACTGAAATTCCTACGTCTTCCTATACTCGCATTCGCGCGCCGCGCGGTAACACGCTTTCCTGCAAAGGATGGCAGCAGGAAGCTGCCATGCGCATGCTCATGAACAATCTCGACGAGGAAGTCGCCGAGCGCCCGCAAGACCTCGTCGTTTACGGAGGCACGGGAAAAGCCGCGCGCAATTGGGATTGCTATCACGCTATTGTCCGCACGCTGAAGAATCTGGAGAACGACGAGACGCTGCTGGTGCAATCGGGCAAGCCGGTGGGCGTGTTCAAGACGCACGACTACGCGCCGCGCGTGCTGATTGCCAACTCGAATCTGGTCGGACATTTCTCCAACTGGGAGAAGTTCAACGAACTGGAGCGCGCCGGCCTGATGATGTACGGGCAGATGACTGCCGGGTCGTGGATCTACATCGGCTCGCAAGGCATTGTGCAAGGCACGTACGAAACGTTTAACGCGGCAGGCGACAAACACTTTGGCGGAGACCTGAGTGGCAAGCTGATCGTTTCCGGCGGCATGGGCGGAATGGGCGGAGCGCAGCCACTGGCGGCGACTATGACGGGCGCGGCGTTTCTGGGGATCGATGTCGATCCGGAACGTATAAAGAAGAGGCTGAAGACGGGGTATTGCGACTTCCTGGTCACTACGTTGGACGAGGCGCTGCGCATTTTGAAAAATGCGGTGCGCAAGAAAGAAAACGTATCGGTCGGGCTTGTAGGGAATTGCGCGGACATTATTCCGGAACTTGCCGAGCGCGGTGTCGTGCCAGATATTTTGACCGATCAGACGTCGGCGCACGATCCGCTGAATGGATATGTGCCGAATGGCATGACGTTGGAAGCGGCGCTGGAGTTGCGGTCGCGCGATCCGAAGGCGTATCAGGAGAGGTCGCTGGATGCGATGGCTAAGCATGTCGAAGGCATGCTGAAGCTGCAGAAGATGGGCTCGGTCACGTTCGATTATGGCAATAACATCCGCACGTTTGCCTTTCAACGCGGCGTGAAGAATGCTTATGACTTTCCGGGATTTGTTCCGGCGTATATTCGTCCGCTGTTTTGCGAGGGCCGCGGGCCGTTTCGCTGGGCGGCGTTGTCGGGTGAGGCTTCCGATATTGCGGTCACGGACGATCTGGTACTGGAGTTGTTTCCGGAGAATCGCAGTTTGCGGCGTTGGATTGAGCTGGCACGCAAGCGCATCAAGTTCCAGGGGTTGCCGGCGCGGATTTGCTGGCTGGGGTACGGTGAGCGCGCGAAGTTTGGATTAGCCATCAACGACCTGGTGAAGAAGGGCGCGATCAAAGCTCCGATCGTGATCGGCCGCGATCATCTGGATTGCGGGTCGGTGGCGTCGCCGTTCCGTGAAACCGAGAGCATGAAAGATGGCACCGATGCAGTCGCCGACTGGCCGCTACTGAATGCGCTGGTGAATACGGCGGCAGGCGCGTCGTGGGTGTCGATTCACAACGGCGGAGGCGTCGGTATTGGCTACTCGCTGCATGCGGGGCAGGTCACGGTCGCCGACGGAACCGACATGATGGCGAAGAGGATCGAGCGCGTGCTGACGACTGATCCGGGAATGGGCGTGATCCGGCACGTGGACGCGGGCTATGAGGAGGCTAAGGAGTTCGCGAAGAAGACTGGTGTTTGCATTCCGATGGCGCGAGGATGAACATCCACCACGGAGGCACGGAGGGACGGAGAAACATTGGGCTTCTCTCTGAAGCGCTCACTGAAGGCATCATTGGTGCTGCCATTGAAGTCCATCAGCAACTCGGCCCCGGCCTCCTTGAGTCCGTATATGAAGAATGTATGTGCCAAGAACTTCGGTTGCGAGACATTCCTTTCCTGGCGCAAGTGGAGTTACCCGTTGTATACAAGGGGCGGGAAACGGGTGGAACCTACCGGATCGATCTGATCGTTGCCGATGAAGTAGTCGTCGAATTAAAAGCGGTGGAAAGGCTTCTGAGTGTCCACGAAGCGCAGTTATTAACCTACCTGAAGCTGACGGGTAAACGAGTTGGACTGATCATCAACTTCAACGTGCCGGTACTGCATCGCGGAATAATTCGTCGAGTCCTATGATCCCAACAAATCTCCGTGCCTCTGTGTCTCCGTGGTGGATGTTCTCTCTCAGGAGCAGCAATGCGTAAGAAATCAGCACTGTTGCTTGTGAGTATTGGCCAGCTACTCACGCTGCGCTCGGGGGCTCTGGGCCCGCGACGTGGCGCTTCGCTCTCCGATCTTGGTGTTATTGAAGATGCAGCTGTCCTCTGTCTGGGCGGCAAGGTCGTTTCTGTTGGTAAGAGCAAAGACGCGCTGCGCGATCCGTGGCTGAAAAGGAATCGCAAGAAAGTCATCGAGATCGACTGTCGTGGGCACGTCGTGCTGCCGGGATTTGTCGATTCGCACACGCATCCGGTTTTCGCTCAGCCACGCCTGATTGATTTTGAGAAGCGCATTGCCGGCGCGAATTACGAAGAGATTGCCGAGGCGGGCGGAGGCATTCGAGCAAGCATCAACGGCGTACGCAAAGCCACCAAACCCGCGCTTACCGCCAAATTGCTCACAGCGCTTCACGATATGGCTGTTCACGGCACAACTACAGTCGAGGCCAAGTCTGGATACGGCCTCGACTTCGGTTCCGAGCTGAAATCGCTCGAAGCGATCCGCGCTGCGGCTCAGCAGTGGGCGGGAACTCTAGTCCCAACTTTTCTCGGGGCGCACGCGGTCCCGCCGGAATATCGTGGGCGCTCACAGGCCTATGTCGATCTGGTATGCAAGGAGATGATGCCGGCAATTGCCAAGCGCAAGCTGGCACAGTTCGCCGACGTCTTCTGCGATCGGGGCGCTTTCAGCGCGGAAGAATCGGAACAGATCTTTCGCGCGGCTCAGGCAAATGGCCTAGCGCTGCGTGCACACATGGGACAACTCAGCGAGACTCGGCTCGCGCCTTTCCTGCGCTTCAATCCGGCCTCGCTCGATCACATGGATTACGTGAACGATGCGGATCTGCCCGCACTCGCGGCCAGCGAAACGGTGGCAACGTTCGTTCCGGGGGCGAATTACTTTCTCGGTCTGTCGCGCTATCCCAACGCGCGGAAATTCATTGAAGCTGGAGTTGCGGTTGCGCTGGCGACCGACTACAACCCGGGCTCCTCGCCGACGCTCAGTATGCCTATGGCGATGTCGCTCGCGTGTACGCACATGAAGATGACGCCCGCGGAAGTCATTGCCGCGGCGACGATCAATGGAGCGTGGGCCATGCGGTTGGCCGATCGGAAGGGAAGTGTCGATCCGGGCAAAGATGCAGACCTCGCTGTGTTTGAGGTGAACGACTATCGCGAGATTCCTTACTGGTTTGGAGTGAATCACTGCACGTTGACGGTGATGAACGGCATGCCAGCCGGGCCACTGGTTGGTTGATGCATTGGTGCGGAAAGAAATTATCCTCACACAATGTGAGTCATAGCTTGGAGTGAACGGCACTGGGTTGTTATAATTCTTGCGTTCCGCAAGCTGACAGCGAATCGGCCGGGTTGTTCGCGGCTTCCCAAAGACAGCGCGCAGTCGCCGGACACAAGAGTCCGGCAGTCTGTTGGCAAGTGGAGGGAAAGAAGTGGCCAGGTAGCTCAGGTGGTAGAGCGCAGCCCTGAAAAGGCTGGCGTCGGGGGTTCAACTCCCTCCCTGGCCACCATGTTTTCAAAGACTTACGAATTACCCTCACAGTTTGCGCACAATTGCGAACAAAACCCAACGAAAAACTTTCTACTGCGCCAGATTCGTTAACCGTCCCACCCGCGACGCTGCGACTCGGGAACGAACTACTGGTAGATCCAGCGTCGTGCTCGCCCGCGAGTGCCGCATCTGCTCTTGCGCGTCTTTTACATCCGCTCCGACCGTCTTTAACCAGATCGCCGCGGCACTCATAAAGGCTACCGAAGTAATGATCTTGTGGGTTTGACTCATGAAAAACCGATGATTTGTGAATGGGCATGGCTCGACGTGCAGACATGGTGTAATCAGCAATTCATCGTTGTGGGGCTTCGAAAAGAGCAGGGAAGCTCAAGCGTTCCACGCTGCGATCACAAAGCATTTCGCTGTTGTGCGCTGACTTCAATCTCAGCGTCGAAGTCCAGGTTGGCTACAACCTAGGGCGGCGATCCACTTTGAAACCGCAATGCGGCAAGGTCTGCTTCATAGTCAAATCGAGCGTTGGCCTCAGCGATCTGCGCCTGTGTCTGTTGTAACTGGGCCTGACTTAACTCAACAATCGAGCTGAGCCCCAGGCGATACCTAGTATCGGCCAGGTCCAGTGCGGTGTTGGCCTCTTGCAAGAGCTCCGCGGTCACACTCATTTTCTGTTGTGCAGTGTTTGCTCTCAGCCAGGCTGTGCGGACATCCCGTACGAGGCGATTGATGAGGGCACGGCTCTGCTCGTCGGACGCCTTGGCGCGCAGCTCGGCTTCCGCTGCCTGCGCATGGAATTTGAAACCTTCGAAGATCGGTATGGCAATGTTCACGCCTGCCGCTCCATACCAGTCAGGGGTGAAGTAAGCGCTGGATCCGACGGGGGTGACGCCCACTGTGCCCAACCCGGAGATGGTAGGGAGTAGTTGCTCGTGCTGCGCCCGGCTGAAGCGCACATCCGCGTCGTGATTGAGTTTGAGAGCAAGAAGGTCGGGGCGTTGTTGCAAGGCGAGAGCAATGACTGCGTCCGCGGAAGGCGCGACCGGCAGCGGAGGCGATGGGTCGTCGACGAGTTGGTACTGTCGATTGCTCGCGGTTCCAAGCACCTCGTTGAGATTCGCCATTGCGGCATCGAACTGATTTTGCGAATCGAGATCGAGCAACTTGGCCTGCGACAAATTGACCTGCGCGAAACTCTGGTCGAGCGTGGACTTGAGCTTGCTCGCAGTTAATGCATTGACCTGATCGCCGACCGCTTGCCGGGCCTTGACGGTGCTTTTCGCAACCTGCAGCGTGGCCTGCGCTTCCAGAGCATTGTAGAAGGCAATGTCTGCCGCCAGGACGATGTCCTCCCGCGTCGCCTCCGATTGTTGCTCGGAGGCTTTTGCCTCAAAGGAGGAGGAAGCGACCAAATTGCGCGTGCGGCCAAAATCCGTGATCAACTGATTGAAGTCAACCCCTGCGCCCGCGTGATAGAGAAGCCGGGAGGCGTCCAGCGACCCCGCCGAGATGCGGCTTGCTTCCTCAGCGTCAACCGCAGTCACATTGCCATTCAGCTTCGGAAGCAATGCCGAGCGAGTCTCGCGGACGACCTGCTTTTGTGCCAGGGCGAGCAGCGCCGCAACACTGATTCGTGGGTTGTTTTTCAGCGCCAACTGCTCCGCCTGTTGACGCGTAAGCATTTCTCCAGTTGAGTTTGGCGCGAGGGAACTCGGAGAATTCGTTGTCGCGGAATTTAACGTCGGAGTGGGCTGCTGCGCCTGAGTCTGGAGCTTTGGCGCATCTGGAAGCTGCGCGACGAAGTCCTGTGCGCACATGGAGAGAGGACTCAGAAGAAACCAGAGCGGCAACAATAGACTTCGGTTACGCATGGGTCACCTCACCGGATCGGGGCCCGATTTCGTCATCATGACTGCCTTTGCGATGAATCAGCAGGTACGCTGTCGGCACTAAAAAAACGGTTACTATGCCGGAAACGGTCAACCCTCCGAGAATTGCTCGTGCCAGCGGTGCGTACTGTTCGCTGCCGGGCTCCAGAGCGAGCGCCATAGGAATGAGGCCGAGAACAGTGGCTAACGTGGTCATCAGAATGGGACGCAAACGCACTTCGCAGGCTTCCGCGAGGGCTTGCTTGAGGGGACGGCCATGGGCGCGGAGCGTGCCGACGAATTCCACAATAAGGATGCTGTCGGAAACGGCGATTCCAGTCATCATGATGACTCCCATGAGCGACATGACATTGAGCGTCGTGCCCGTGACCATCAGGAATAGGATCACGCCCGAAAGCCCCGGAGGAATCGCCAGCAAGATGATGAAAGGATCGGAGAACGAAGCGAACTGCGCCATCAGGATGAGATAAACCAGCACGATCGCGAGGATGAGACCGATGCCGAAACTCTGGAAAGAACTGTGCATATCGGAGACCGCTCCGCCCATCGACACGGTGATCTGGGAAGAGTGCCGCATGCCGTCAAGGACGTGTTTGATCTGCGCGCTTACGTGGCCAAGATCTTCCTTCTTCGGCATGACGTAGATGTCGAAACTGCGACGCAGCTGGTAATGATCGACCTCGGTCGGAGTATTGATCTGCTCGATCGATGCTAGCGACTCAAGCGGTGTTGTGTTTGCGGCCCCGGGGGCGCGCAAGGGAATCTGCTTTAAGTCGGTCAGGGTTTTAATTTGATTGTCGGGATATTGCACGCTGAGAAAGTAGTTATTGCCGGTCTTCGGATCGACCCAGAAACTCGGGGCAATCATCGTGTCCGATGTAAGCGCAGTGATGACATTATCAAGCGCCGCCTCCGGTGATATGCCGAGCAGCGCCGCATGTTCGCGATCGATATTCAGTTCCAGCCCCGGATAGTCGAGGTCCTGCGGAATCAGCACATCGTTGACCGAACTCAATGCTTTCACCCTCGCAGCCACGGATTTGGCAAAAGCAAACGGTTCGTCCAGGTCACTGCCCCCGATTCGAATGTCGATCGGAGCGGGTTGCCCCTGGTTGACGACGGAATCAACCAATCCACCCGTTTGGAAATAAGTGCTCACTTCCGGAAAGTCGCTTGCGAACTTCTCGCGCAGACGTTGCATGTAAGCGAAGCTGCTCGTCTTATGGTCCTCCTTGAGACTGACCTGAATGAAGGCGGTATGCATTCCGGAATTGCTGGTATAGATGGCCGAAAGATCTGGCGTAATGCCAATGTTCGACACGATCATATTCATGTCGTGCGGTGACACCACATCGCGGATATCCTGCTCCATCTTCCCCACATATTCATCAGTCACCTCAAGACGAGTTCCGGGCGGGACTTTGACATTGACGACAAATTGCCCGGGATCGGTGCGCGGGAAGAACGCTACGCCAAGGAATGGAAATAACGCGAAGCTCAGCGCTACGAAAGCAGCAAAAACGCATACGACCAATACGGGGCGATCCAGACAAACAGCGATAGCTTTTTCGTAGGCTTGCTGCAGCCGCTCGAATTGCTGATTGAAAGCGATGACGATGCGTCGAAAAATGTTCGCGCGCTTTATTCTTTGTTCCTCTTCGACTTCCTGTACCGCCTCCTCGGCGCCGCCTAGGGTACTGTAAGGAGCGCTGCTGTGTTCAGGCTCCAAACGAATGAACTTTGCGCAGAAAAGTGGCACCACGGTCATGGCGACGGCATAAGAAGCAAAGAGCGCCAACACGACCGCGAGGGCCAGAGCGCTAAAGATATATTTGCTGACACCCGACAGCATGATGACGGGAAAGAAAACGATGCTTGTGCTGCACGTAGCTGCCAGCACGGCGAGTTGGACTTCTTTGCCTCCATTGATGGCGGCTTCAACCGCCGGTTCGCCCAACTCCATATGACGAAAGATGTTCTCAAGAACGACGACCGAGTTATCAATCAAGCGGGAAAGGGCGAGCGCGATGCCGCCAAGCACCATGGTGTTGATCGTGCTTGCGCCCAGGTTCAACGCAATGAAGGCGGCGAGGCACGAAATGGGAATCGAAAGCAATACCGAAATCGTCGCGCGGAGATTGCCGAGAAAGAGAAGTATCATCAGCGCGGTGAGGCACAGGCCAATGCTGCCCTCGTTGATCACGTTCTTCACCGCGATCTTCACGAAAACCGATTGATCAAAGACGACCGCCGTTTTCAGCGCCTTCGGAATATCCAGCAGATGTTTCACGGCCTCTCGAATGCCGTTCACAATACTGATCGTGTTCGATCCCCCGCCCTGCTTTAAGATCGGAATGTAGACGGAATGCTGACCGTCGACCCGGACGATGTTGTATTGCAGCTGGCCTGAGTCCACCGCTTTCCCAACATCGCCAACGAATACGGACTCACCGATGTGGTCCTGTTTGTCCGTCTTGATCGGCATGGCATTGATTTCGTCAACCACCGGAATCTGGCTATTGGCATAGACGTTGTAGTCCTTCGGTCCGATGCGCACGTCGCCGGCGGGCAGAATCAAGTTCGATTCATTCACCGAGCGCACCACGTCCATCACCGAGAGTTGGTGAGCTTCAAGTTTGACCGGATCAACATAAATCTGGATTTGCCGATACTTGCCTCCGTAAGGCTGCGGCACGGAAGCGCCGGGAACGTTGGCGATTTGATTCCGCACCTCAAACTGCGCCAGATCTTTAAGCCGCGTCTGGTCGAGACCCTGACCTTCGAGCGTGACCAGACACACGGGAAGATTCGAAGCGTCGAACTTCAGCACCACCGGAGGCAGGGTTCCCGGCGGAAGCCGCCGCAAATTCGCCATGGCGAGATTCGAGATATTGCTGACCGCGGCGTTCGCGTCCGTGCCCGGCTGAAAGTAGATCTTGATCAGGCTCACACCGGGCAGCGACCGCGACTCGATGTGATTGATTCCGCTTCCCAGGGTAAAGAAGCGCTCGTAGCTATCTGTGATATCCGCCTCGATCTGCTGCGGCGGCATGCCCGCGTAGAAGGTCGCGACCACGACAACCGGGATATTAATTTCCGGAAACAGATCGACGGGCATACGCGCGACTGTGGTAACACCCACGACGATCACCATGAGACAAAGCATCAGGATGAAGAACGGATACTTGATGGCAAAAGAGGACATTACTCGCTCACCTCCTGCGCCGCCGTTGGAATGAACGCCGCATGCGGGGACACAACTTCCCCAGGCTGATAGCCAGTCTGTCCAGCGGCGATCACGTTGTCCCCAGCCTGCAGGCCGCTGGTAATCTCCACGCGGTTCGAGGTTTGGATTCCGAGAGTCACATTCCGTTTCTCGACATGGTTCGTCGCATCCACCACCAGCACATAAGATTGATCGCCGTTTTCTCTGCACAACAGCCTGTGCCGGCAAAATAAGAGCGTCATTCTTCTGCTGGAGTTGAATCGTCGTCTCCGCGTACATCCCTGGATTCAGACTCAGATCACGGTTCGGGACATCGACCTCGGTCAGCATGGTTCGGGTGTTGGTATCGAGTGCGCGCGAGAAACGGATGATCTTGCCTGTAAATGTGCGCCCGGTCGCGTTGACTTTCACCTGCACATCGCCGCCGACTTGAATGTAGGGTACGTCGCTCTCCGGCACGGGCATGCGAAGACGGAGCAGGTCGCTCTCGGCCACTTGTACCACGGGAAGTGTCTGCGTGTTGTTGTCCTGTCCGGCTTGAATCAGCGAGCCGGTATCGGCGTAGCGCTTCGTCACCACTCCTGTAAACGGGGCGACGATCTGCTCGTATCTGGACATCGTTTCGAGCCGGCTGCGGGTCGCGCGTGAAACGCCGAGTTGTTGCTGCATGGCATCCAGCGAGGCCTTCGCGACGCCGACCTGTGCCGCCGCTTCCTGGTCTTTGGCTCGTGCGTCATCCAACTCCTGCTCCGCGATCAGCCCCGGTCTTTCTTTGGAAGCTTCTTCCAGACGGGTGTACTCGGCGTGCACCGCGGAGTACGTCGACTCGGCGCTGACGACCTCGCTTTGTGCGCGAGTGATATCAGATTGGCTATGGCGGACCTCGGCCTGAGCGCCCTCCACTTGGTCCTGCAACTCTGGAACTTCCAGCATAGCCAGGACTTCGCCCTGACGAACGCGGTCGCCGATATCGACTTTGATCCAGCGAATATATCCCGAGACTTTGGCGTGAAGATCCACCTGTTGATAGGGCTGGAATTGACCGGCAACCGTAAGCGAACTGGCCAGATTGCCACGCGTGACCGCGACGACTGCGGCCGCCCTCGGCTGCTCGGCAGGAGCTTTGCCATAGCGATTTCGAACGATCAGGAAGAGAGCTGCCAATAAAAGGCAGAGAAGCACCGCGATCCAAAGGATTCGCTTACGATGCATGGAGCCACCTTGCTTTCAATCCCGCAAGTTCGGGATTGGAATCGACGACAGTACATCTCCTTAAAGGGACTGGCGATCACCCAACGGTCCTATTCGATGTTTGAGAATAGGCCGGGTTTGCCGTAAATATATCGCCGTGGAGGGATTAATAAGAAGGCTGGAGGAGGACGTTGCGTGAGGTGCGGATCTTGAAAGTCCCATCTGCGAGACCTGCAGAAGTTCATTTCAACTTGGTAAAACCCGAATGTAAGAATCAAAATCGCCTGGGCCAAAGCCAATAGCGGAATCAGGTTCAACCTCTCCCAAGCCGTATCCGGTTTGAGGGCCTTTCCAAGCAAGGCCATGGTTTGGCCGGAACGCCTCTCCGTCAAGAGTTTGGCAACTGTGACGGTAGATGGAGATTGCCGGGGCTTGTAAAGGGAGAGTTTTGCTTGCAATCCCCAAGTGAATACGGCACACGCCAGAAAGAGGAGAGCGCACTTGAATGCGTATGTAGCGGCAATTTGAGGTCGCTTTAACATCCGTCTCCTCGTTTCCCAAAAGCCCTATCAATAATGTAGCAAAAAACGGCCTTGGCATTCGAGCAAGTGTCACGGGACGCATCGAATTCTCCGTCAGGCTAGTCCTCAGCTCCAGTTCCGGATATTCCAGGAAAGCGTGTAAGTTCCGTCCACAGTGTGAGCGCATACTGTCAAGCCTTGCTGAGTGCGCTGGAGGTTGATATCCGTAGCAAGACCGAGGCAGCGCAGCCTGTTGCATTGCCCAGAAGTGGTGTGAATCCTCGGCGGGAGTGAATTGATTCCGAGCCCGAGGAGATCACGCCAACCGGTGACATCTGTCCTTCCGGATTTTGGAGGAACGCTGTAGTTTCGCGGTCAGAGGTCCAGTGTCGTTTTGCGGAGGAAGCGTATGACCGTTGTTCTCGACGAAGTGCGGCCGAACCAAGCAGGAATCAGTTTGGTGTTCGATGGGCATTCGCTGAAGATTGAGGATGTCGCCGCTGTCGCCCGCCATCGTCAACCCATCCAGTTGCATGCGGACGCGGGTGCACGTATCGACAAGTGCCGGGGCCTTCTCGAACGGAAGATCCTTGCCCGTGAAGTCATGTACGGAGTCAACACCGGCATTGGTGAACTTGCGGAGGTCGTGCTCACTCCTGAGCAGGTCGAACAATTCCAGAGATATTTGCTCTACTCCCATGCCGCTGGGTGTGAGCGAACCCTGCGCCGAAGAGGATGTTCGTGCGGGCATGTTGTCGCGCCTCAACACTCATTGTTGGGGTCATTCCGGAATTCGCCGCGAGATCGTGGAAATGCAGATCGAGATGCTCAATGCGGGTGTCACTCCGGTGGTGTGCCAAAAAGGTTCGGTAGGAGCATGTGGAGATCTCTCTCCAATGGCGCAAATGGCCATCACGCTCATGGGTGAAGGGGAAGATGTTTTACAAAGGCGAACGATGGGCAGCGAAAGACGGCCTGGCAGCCGCCGGCATCGCGTCGATTGCGTTTCGCGAACGGGACGGCTTGGCCACCATCAATGGCTCCGACCTCACCACCGGGATGGGGTGCCTGGAACTTTTCGACGCCGAGCGCTGGCTCAAGACGCAGGAAGTCTGCCTGGCGATGACGCTTGAAGTCCTCAACGCCAACATGACGGCTTACGATCCGCGAATTCACGCGGTACGCGGTTATCCGGGAGCGCAGACCTGCGCCGAGAACATCCGCAGGCTGACGGCAGGCTCCGAGCTGCTCAAACTGCCGGGCAAGAAAGTGCAGGACGCCTATTCGCTCCGTTCCAGCCCGCAAGTCATCGGTGCGGCCAAAGACGCATTCGTCTGGAGCCGCCACATGCTTGAGATCGAACTCAACCACGCCGCCGACAACCCAGTTTTCTTTCCCGACGAAGATACCGTGCTGACGGCGCTAACTTCCAGGGAACTCCGCTGGCCTTTGCTCTTGAAATGGCCGGCATGTCGGTAACGACCGTAACCGTTCTCTCCGAGCGCAGACTCAACCGCCTCATGAATCCTCATTTATCGATGGGGTTGCCGGCTTTCCTGACCAAAGGCGCGGGAATGTTCTCCGGCCTGATGCTGACGCAGTACACCGCTGGAGCCTTGGTCTGTGAGAACCGCGTGCTCTCGACTCCCGCGGCCACCGGCTCAATCCCGGCGGCTGCCGACCAGGAAGACTTTGTTTCGATGAGCATGACTACGGCCATCAAGACGCGACAGATTCTGGAGAACGCATGGCACATTGCCGCCATCGAACTGATGGCGGCCGCGCAGGCGATCGATATGCGCGCCCCAGTCAAGCCCTCGCCAGCTTCGCAAGCGGTGTATGAGGTCGTTCGCGGTTATGTGCAGCGGCTGGATGAAGACCGCCCCCTCTATGACGACATCAACACCCTTGCGAAGGTGGCAAAGGACGGCAAGATACTGGAGGCTGCAACAAAGGCGATAGGGAAACTCAATTGATATCACTGGGCCGTGTTGACCTCAGCGCCTAAGGCCAGATCGAGAAACAAAGCCACTTTTCGCAGTGGTGAACCGCTGCGCGACCCAAAATCAAAGGCGAAGGGGAGTCTTTCCGCAGCCTTTGATGCCGTGCTCACCCAAAACCGACTTATGGAACACGCTTAGTGATTTTGGGTCTGGATGGAAACACCTCCTGTAGCGGGGGGTTCGGCCCCGCCGCAGGAAGAAATGGCAGTCGTACCGGTCTCGCGCACCACCCCGTCCTGAATCGAGCAGAAGGAATGCACGCCCGTAATGTTCGCCGTCATAGGATTGGCATAGGCTACGTATGAGCCCGATGGTGGAGGGCTGGCGCCAGTCGCGACGAAGGAGTATCCGCTCTTTGTACCCTGCGCCAGCGTCGAATCGATCAGGCAAGCGGCAGTGGACGTGGGAATAGCAGTGGGAGTGTCGCAAGTGCCGCCCAACGCCGCCAGGCTGGGGGGGAAGCCGATGGTCGGGTAGCTGGAGTTATACGCGACCATGGCGGTGTTGATGGTGCCAATCGAACTCACAGCCGACGCCTCGTTCGCCGCGATCCTCGCTTGCAAGACGCTCGGGATCGCGATCGCGGCGATGATCAGGATGATCCCCACAACAACCAGCAGTTCAATAAGGGAAAATCCGCTTTGCTTGGTCATAGAAACTTCTCTCGCTGGCTTGCCGGGAGGCTTGGCCGGATTACTTAATGCTGCACCCTTAGCGCTGGAAATCTAAAGTTACCAAGGTCAGATAGTGTGCCGGGGCCAGTGACAGAGCGCATAAACATTGACTAAACCATCGCCATCATCTGGAACGGCGTCAACGGGACAGGAGCGGCTCTTTGGTTCAGCGGGGCGGGAGCCGTGCGGATCGGTCGCACGATGAGGAGATCATCCCGGCCTGTGGCGGGAAGCCGGGCACTGGCTTGCGGGCAGTATTGCGGGGATTCTCTTCGGTTTAGTGCCGCTTCGGCGGGGCCGAAATGAGATGCTGTGGCCGCCCATGCCACTGCGAACGCGCTGCTGGCTGTGTATGTTCTGGAGTACCATCAGTGGCATCTTTGGTAGTTTCCCGTTTCGGTGCTAATTCGCACATCCACAAAGGCTTACTTTGACCCCGAAGTGCATTTTCCGGTACGCTTAGAGTATCTCTAAGCATCCTTTGACGGAGTACGATACCCTAATAATGTAGAGCTTGGAGCGGGGACTCCTCGCTCGGGCAGTTGCCTCGCGAAAGTGGTTGCGAGGAAATCAGACTGAAAGCGATGCGGAGGGGCAAGGTGGCCTGAGGCTTGCATGAAAATGCGAGCCTTGGGATGGCGCTTTTCCCCAGATATCTGGATACGATTCTCAAAGGTGAGGGTAGGCATTTGGCAGAAAGCAAGCAGCTGTTGTTGTTGAAGCCGCGAGGATTTTGCGCCGGCGTGGTGCGGGCGATTGATATTGTCCGGATCGCCTTGGAAGCGTTCGGCCCCCCGATTTATGTGCGCAAGGAGATTGTCCACAACCGGTTCGTGGTGGAAGAACTACAGCATAAGGGCGCCATTTTTGTGGACTCGGTGGACGAGGTGCCCGAGGGCGAGCGCGTGATTTATAGCGCGCACGGCGTGTCTCCGGAGGTGCGGGAGCACAGCAAGGCGCGGAAGCTGCGTGTGATTGACGCGACTTGTCCGCTGGTGACGAAGGTTCACGTAGAGGCCGTCAAATTTGCGAAGGAAGGGTATTCGCTGATCTTGATTGGGCACCGCGATCACGATGAAGTGATTGGGACGCTAGGCGAGGCGCCGACCGTGACGCAGGTTGCTGGATCGCCGGAGGAAGTGGCCTCGGTGACGCTGCCGGACCCCAACCGCGTGGCCTACTTGACGCAGACCACGCTCAGCCTGGATGAGACGCGCGACATTATTGCGGCGTTGCGGAAGCGGTTTCCGAATATCAAGGGGCCAGCGGCGCAAGATATCTGCTATGCAACAGAAAACAGGCAGGTTGCGGTGAAGCACGTAGCTTCCGATGCGGACCTGCTGCTGGTGGTGGGATCGGATAACAGCTCGAATTCCAAGCGACTGGTTGAGGTTGCGCGAAGTTTGGGGACCGAGGCGCATCTAATCGATAATTACAGCAACATCAAGGCAGAGTGGCTGAAGGGCGTGCAGCGCGTGGCGTTGACGGCAGGGGCTTCGGCTCCCGAGCACCTTGTGCGGGAAGTGATGGAGTATTTTGCGGGCAAGGGGTTTGGGGATGTGCAGGAGCTGGAGATCATGCCCGAGAATGTGCGTTTTGGATTGCCGCCGGAGATTGTGGAGACGATTGCAGCGGCTCCGGGGCGGGAGCGTAGCTTTCGCTCCCAGGTTAGCTCCAAAAGACGGGCTCGACCTGGGGCACCGTCAAAGCCGGCGAGGACGCTGGCGCTACTCGAATAGTGCTGTGAAATTGCTAGGAGTTTGAATGGACGAATTTCCTCTTATAGTCCGGCCTCAGCGCCCAATTCTGGCACGCCAAACTCGGGCGCGCTGGGAACCCCGCAGATGCGATTTGGGAAGATTGATGACTTGGTCAGCCGCGTCGCGGTAGCCGTCGATGCGGCCCGCAAGTTCTTATTTTCCCAACAACACGAACAGGGATACTGGTGTGGCGAGCTGGAAGCCGACACGACGTTGGAGTCGGATTACATTCTGCTCCACACACTGCTGGGGACGGGCAATCCGGAGCGTTTTGCGAAGGCTGCGCGCTACATTCTGAATCATCAGAATGCCGACGGCGGTTGGACTATCTTTGTGGGTGGGCCGTCGAATCTGAGCGCCTCGGTCAAAGCCTACTTTGGGTTGAAGCTGGCGGGATATGCAACGGACCATCCTGCGCTCGTGAACGCCCGCAAGAAAATCCTCGACATGGGCGGGGTGACAGAAGTCAATACGTTCACCAAGATCTATCTATGCTTCTTTGGTCAATACGATTACGACGCGGTGCCGGCGATTCCGCCCGAGATTGTGCTGTTTCCGAACTGGTTCTGGTTCAATATCTATGAAATTTCTTCCTGGTCGCGGGCGATTCTGGTGCCGCTTTCGATCTGCTACGCGAAAAAGCCCTTTAAGAAAATCCCGGATGAGATGGGCGTGGAAGAGCTTTTTGTGGGTGGGCGCGACAAGTCGCGCATGCATTTGCATTGGGCAAAGAAGCTGTTCTCGTGGCGGAACTTCTTCCTGATTGTCGACCGTGTAGTGCATTGGTTTGAGGCGGTGCATGTGCGGCCGTTGCGGTCGGTCGCGCTTAAGCAGGCTGAGAAGTGGATGCTGGAGCGCTTCGAGATGAGCGACGGCCTGGCCGGGATTTTTCCATCGATCATGAACTCGATCATCGCCATGCGGTGCCTGGGATATTCGCTGGACGATCCGCAGGTGATTCGGGCGATGGATGAATTTGAAAAATTGGGAATCGAGGAAGGCGACACGTTCCGGATGCAGCCCTGTGTCTCTCCGGTATGGGATACGGCTTACGCGCTGTTTGCGCTGGGCGAAGCGGGCGTGCCCACCAGCGATCCGCGGATGGTGAAATGCGCCGACTGGATTCTGCAGAAACAGGTGCGCAAGCCAGGAGACTGGAAGATCAAGAATCCGAAGGGCGAGCCAGGCGGCTGGTATTTTGAGTTCAATAACGAGTTTTATCCTGACGTGGATGACACGGCGATGGTGTGCCTGGCGTTGAGCCGCGTGGAGCATCCGAACGGGCGGTATCAGCGGGAATCGGTGCAGCGGGCGATCAACTGGGTGGTGTCGATGCAGTGCAAGAACGGCGGCTGGGCGTCCTTCGATAAGGACAACGACCGGATGGTGTTCCAGTATGTGCCCGTGCCGGTCATGGTCGGTATCGCAGGCGAAGGCGATCTTGAATTTGTCCTTCAGGCCGATCAATCTCTCCATCGCATAAGGCGAAGATGGGTCCATGCGGATCTGGCCGTCCCAATCGACCGTCATGAAGCGGAAGGTCGGATCGACCTCCTTGTTGACGACCGTGAGGTTCAGTCCGTAGCGCTCGGCAATCGGCCCCCAGTAATGGACGCCGGCGCCGCCGAGGGGATCGACCCCCAGGTGGATCTTGGCGCCGCGAATGACCTCCATGTCGATCACATTGCCGAGGTCTTTCGTGTAGGCGTCCAGGTAGTCGTGCCGGTGGGTTGTGGAGGCCCGCAGCGCCTTGTCGTACGGAATCCTGTTAATGCCGCGCAGGCGGGTTTCGAGAAACTCATTCGCCTTCGCCTGGATCCAGTCCGTGATGGCTGGCTCCGCCGGCCCGCCGTGAGGCGGATTGTACTTGAAGCCGCCGTCATGGGGCGGATTGTGCGAAGGCGTGATCACGATGCCATCGGCAAGACCTGTTTTGCGCCCACGGTTGTACGTCAGAATCGCGTGGGAAACGGCAGGTGTCGGGGTATATTCATCCCCCGTCGCGAGCATGACTTCCACGCCGTTGGCCGCCAGCACTTCAAGCGCGCTGGCAATGGCCGGCACGGAGAGTGCATGGGTATCCATGCCGAGGAACAACGGGCCGTCGATCTTCTGCTTTTTCCGGTACAGGCAAATGGCCTGACTGATGGCCAGGATATGCCATTCGTTGAAAGCCTTGTCGAACGCCGAGCCGCGGTGCCCCGAGGTGCCAAAAGCGACCCGTTGCGCCGGCACCGCAGGATCAGGCGTCTCGGCATAGTAGGCCGTGACAAGTCTGGGCACGTTGACGAGCATGGCTGGCTCGGCCGGCTTTCCCGCCAATGGACTGATTTTCATGGCATTCCTCACTAAGAAATTACGGTCCAAATTAGCACTGCGAGGCCACACGCAATCACCGCCACAACGATATACCAGGCGGGGTGAATAGCGCTGAGAGTCACCTTCGGCTCTGTGTGCTTGTGCCTCCTCTTTCTCGTGTTCGCGCTCTTGTCGATGGGACAGATCATGCTCGGCTTGGTGGTCCATGTCGTCTCCTGAATTCAAAAAGTTAGCGGTCGTTCGATCGACTGAGTTTCCGGGTCGCGCGGATCAAGGTACTGGTTGAGCTATCGTGTTTGAGTTGGGGCTCGGTCTGGCTTTCAAGTTCGGGGGAGGATGCCCTGGGCGAGCACCTTCCCTAGTTCCACCCCCACTGGTCGAACGAGTCAATCTGCCAGATGGCCCCCTGGGTGACAACGCTGTGTTCGTACAGTGCGACGAGCTTCCCCAACGTCGCGCGCTTTAGCCGCTCCAGAAGGAGCGTGTTGGACGGCGGTTGCCTTCAAAAGTGCGGTCTGGAGCCAGGATGGTATGCCTTCTGCCTCGAACCTCCTGAGACGTCTTGCCAAAGGCCAGCGCCTCCGCCTGGGCAAGAAAATTGGCCAGGAGTATATCGTGGTGGCGGCCGACCGGGTTGAGCGATTGGAAAACGCGATGAAATCACAAGGGATGAGCTTGGTCCCCTGATGAATCAACTGGTAGAAGGAATGCTGGCCGTTGGTGCCCGGCTCCCCCCAAAGATTGGTCCGGTCTGGTAATTGACTTCGGTTCCATCAAGAGTGACGTGCTTGCCGTTTCTCCATCGTCAATTGCTGCAGGTAGGCCGGGAAACGCTTCAGGTACTGCTCATACGGCAAGACGGCGACGGTCTGCGTGCCGAAAAAGTTGTTGTACCAGACGGCCAGGAGTCCCATGAGCACGGGCAGGTTGCGCTCGAATGGGGCCGTGCGGAAATGCTCGTCCATCTGATGAAAGCCGTCGAGCATGGCCC
>CAWDPB010000105.1:0-20643 GCA_963804075.1 uncultured Acidobacteriaceae bacterium
CCGGCACACTGGCCGGCAGCGACGAGGTGCTGGAGGCTGCATTCCGCCGCTGCGGTGTGCTGCGCGTCAACACCATCGCCGATCTGTTCTACATGGCCGAATCGCTGAGCAAGCAACCTCGTCCAAAAGGACCGCGCCTGGCGGTAGTCACAAACGCGGGCGGTCCCGGCGTGCTCGCAGCCGATTCCATCATCGGCGCTGGCGGTGAATTGGCGGATCTTTCCGCGGCAACACTTGAGCAACTCAATCAAACGTTGCCGCCGCACTGGAGCCACAACAATCCCGTGGATGTGCTCGGCGATGCGTTGCCGGACAAGTACGCCAAGGTGGCACAAATCGTCGCCGCGGATGCCGACAACGACGGCTTGCTCGCCATTCTTTGTCCGCAGGGCATGTCGCATCCGACCATCACCGCCGAGCGCCTTGCGCCCCTCGCTAAAGGCACGGGCAAACCTGTGCTTGCCTGCTGGATGGGTGGCGCCGAGATGAGCGCCGGCATTGAAATTCTCAATCGCGCCGGCATCCCCACCTTCAGCTTTCCCGATACCGCCGCGCGCATTTTTCACTACATGTGGCGATATAGCTACTTGCTGCGGGGCTTATATGAAACTCCCGTCCTGCCGCACGCCGAGGAAGATGCGGATCGTGTTCGCGCCCAATGGATCATCGACAATGTTCGCCAGAATGGCCGCACGCTGCTCACCGAGCCGGAATCGAAAGAGTTGCTGGCGTGCTACCAGATTCCCACCGCGCCCACACTTGAAGCGCACAGCGCGGAAGAGGCGGTTGCTAAGGCTGAGGAACTCGGCTATCCGGTAGTCGTCAAACTGCTCTCGCAGACCATCACGCACAAGACCGACGTCGGCGGTGTGAAGCTCAATCTCTCGAGCGCCGACGCCGTGCGCCATGCATGGCAGGATATCGAGGCCTCGGTCCGCGAAAAAGCTGGCTCGGAACATTTTGTGGGCGTCACGGTTCAGCCTTTCTTTCGCGCCGAGGGATATGAGCTTATCGTCGGCAGCACAACGGATGCCCAGTTCGGACCCGTAATGCTGTTTGGGACCGGAGGACAGTTGGTTGAGGTTTTTGCCGACCGCGCGCTTTCGCTGCCCCCTCTCACCAGCACTCTCGCCCGCCGGATGATGGAGCAGACGAAAAATATTCAAAGCGCTACAAGGGACGCGCGGGCGCAAGCCGGTCGATCTCGCCGCGCTGGAGGCGTTGCTGGTGCGGTTCAGCCAGCTGATCGTCGAGCAACGATGGATCAAGGAAATCGATATCAATCCACTCTTGGCCTCGCCCGATGGCTTGATTGCTCTCGATGCACGAATCGTAGTCTACCCACAGGCCACGACGAAAGAGGAAATACCTCGTCTCGCCATTCGCCCTTATCCGCAGCGCTATGTGCGGCCGGCCACCATGAAGAACGGAGAAGAGGTCCTGGTGCGCCCGGTGCGCCCCGAAGATGAGCCTCTGCTGATCAAACTGCACCAGGCTCTCTCGGAGCGTACAGTGTACCTGCGGTATTTCCAGCCGCTCAAGCTCAGCCAACGCACCGCCCACGAACGCTTGCAGCGCATTTGCTTTATCGACTATGACCGCGAAATGGCTCTGGCTGTCGAACACAAGAAAGAGGATGGCAATCCGGAAATCATCGCGATTGGCCGGTTGAGCCGCCTGCGCGGGAGAGAAGAGGGAGAGATGGCGGTGCTCGTCGATGACCGCTTCCAGCACCTGGGGCTGGGCACATTGCTGTATCAGCGCTTGATTGAGGTCGCGCGCGACGAACATTTGGCCAAGGTCTCCTCGACAATTCTGTCGGAGAACCGCGAGATGCAGGCCATCTGCAAGAAGCTTGGCTTCTACCTTCAATCCGACCTCGACGACGGAACTGTGCAAGCCACGCTGAAGTTCGGCGGCGATAGCGTGCCGCGTTAAGTAGCTCGTTTACAGCCGCTCGCAACAAACTGCTATCATTTCCGGAACTCTCTGGTCATGGGGATCTCATGAAGACTCTGGCAGTGTTGCTTCTTGCTTTTCTGATGATGCCGTTCGCTTCGGCCCAGCTGGATCAGGCGACAGAAACCGCTCCCGACAGTGCGAAGACGGCGTCGCACAAATCAAATAAGGAATCCTCTAGCGCCAATAAGCCGAGTGAGGCGGCTCAGCCTGAAGCTGGGAAGACGGCCGAGAAGGCCAAGCCCGAGGAAGCGGCGGACAAGGAAGAACACTACGACGTTTCGGAAGTTCCGCCCGTCGTCACGCATCATCAGATCGCCCTGAATGGCAAGACCCTCAACTACACGGCGACGGCTCGGGAGGCTTCCTCTTAAGCGCGATGACGGCAAGATCGAAGCCGAGATGTTCTTCGTCGCCTATACGCTCGATGGACAGGACGCGGGCAAGCGGCCTCTGACCTTCGCTTTCAACGGCGGCCCGGGGTCGGCTTCGATATGGCTGCACATGGGTGCGCTGGGACCGAAGCGCGTTGTGCTGCAAGCGAACGGCTTTATGCCGGCGGCGCCGTATCGGTTGGAAGACAACCCCGACACATTGCTTGACCGCAGCGACATCGTCATGGTCGATGCCATGTCGACCGGCTATTCGCGCGCCGCGAACGCCGAACTGACAAAGAAGTTTCTGGGCGTGAAAGGCGACGTTCAGGCCTTCGGCGAGTTCATCCGGCTTTATCTCTCGCGCTACGAACGCTGGAGTTCGCCACTGTTCTTGCTCGGCGAAAGCTATGGCACCACGCGAGCGGCAGGCATTTCCGGTTACCTTGCCGATCATGGCATTGCCTTTAATGGCGTCACGCTTCTTTCGATGGCCGTCGACTTTCAAACGCTGGAATGGAATAACTCCAACGATCTGCCTTATCCCCTGCTGGTACCCACCTTCACCATGATTGCCGGCTATCACCACAAGCTCCCTGCCGAATTTAGCAGCCGATATGGCCAAAACCCGCGAGGAAGTGGTGCGTTGGTCGCTGAACGACTATACGCTGGCGCTTGGGAAGGGCGACGCTTTGAGCGCGGACGAACACCGCAAAGTGCTCGATCAACTGGTGCGCTACACTGGATTAACACCGGACGTAATTGAGGCGCACAATCTGCGTATCGATGTTCCGACCTTCACGCATGGATTGCTGCTGAACCAGAAACTCGTCAGCAGGCCGCTTGGATGGCCGTTTCACGAGTCCGGACCCAAGCCTGAACCGTGAAGAAAGAGACCAGGATCGCTTTTATGATCCGACCAGTGCAGCCATCCTTCCGCCATACACCTCGGCTTTCTACAACTATCTCCGCAACGACCTGAATTACAAGACCGACACGCCTTATCGCGTGTTTCGCCTACGACCTGCCGGAGTTCGATAAATGGGACTGGGGCAGCGCCGAGCACGGCTTCCCGAGCACCGTGGGCGGACTTCGATCGGCGATGATCAAGAATCCATACATGAAGCTCCTGGTGATGGAAGGGTATTACGACTTAGCCACACCCTTCTCCGCCGCAAACTGGACGATGGACCACCTGGACCTGGATTCTAAGTACCGCCAGAACGTGTCCTATGCGACTTACGGTGCGGGACACATGGTGTATCTTGACCGCTCCGAGCACGACAAGATGAAGAAGGATCTGGTGGAATTTATGGAGAAGTGTCTGAAATAGCACCAACCGGCTTCTGATCACGAGAACTGAAAGCCGATGATGCGCGCCGCTGTCATACAAGGAGTGGGAGCTTCGCCGGCTGACCTGGAACCGTTTCAGGCCGGCTCCTCGACGCAGCTGGACGCACGGGCTCCCCGCTTCTTCAAGCGAGGCCGATGCCGTACTTGTTTTCGGCGGAGACGGTACCATCCACCGGCATTTGAGCGCACTCGTTCGCCTCGAACTTCCCGTACTCGTAGCTCCGTCCGGTAGCGGTAACGACTTCGCCCGCGCAATGGGATTACTTTCCGTCCGCGATTCGTTGAATGCCTGGCGAAATTTTGAATCGGGACAAATCCGGCCTCGCGGCGATCGATCTGGGCGTAATCCGGCGCACAACGTCCCTGGAGATAGTGCGCTACTTCTGCGGTGTGGCGGGATGCGGCCTGGACTCGCTGACCGCGCGCCGTGCGAATCAAATGCCACGTTGGCTCCGCGGCCACGGAGGCTATGCCCTCGCGCTGCTTCCCGCTCTCTTCAAGCTGCCAGCTTATGCCATGCGGATTACGCGCTGGAACGGCTCGGGCGAGTGTTCCGACGACAGGCCGCGGCAGACTTTGCTGGCTGCCTTCGCCAACACGCAGTTTTACGGCGACGGCATGCGCATCGCGCCGCAGGCCGACCCCGCCGACGGTCAGCTCGACGTCTGCCGTATCTGGAAGATGGGCGCCTTTGAGCTGGTTTCCATGTTCCCGACGGTGTATTTCGGCAAGCACTTACTTTCGTCGAAGGTTGATTACTCAAAAGCGGACCGAGTGCTTGTGGAGACAGAGACGCCGCTCGAAATTTATGCCGACGGAGAGTTTGTTTGCGAGACGCCAGCGGAGATTTCGATTGCCCCGTCCGCGCTGCGCGTCATCGTCTGAAAAACATAAGACGGGATAGGGAATAGTTGGCTGCCAAAGCTTGCCGACTTTTCGACTACTTCGTGCCAGATTTCGGGAAGCGCTCATCGAGCGCAAGGTTCAATTCCAGCACATTGACGCGCGGTTCGCCGAGGAATCCCCATTGCCGGTTTTCAGTGTGGTCGGAAACCAATTGCGCGATTGCAGCTTCGGAAGCTTTCCGCTCCGCCGCCACCCGGCGAATCTGGAAATAGCGCCAGCCGGGGTAATATGCGGATCGAGTCCCGACGCTGAAGTCGTTACTAAGTCGACGGGAACCGGAACACCAGGATCTTCGGCTTGCAACCTGGCAACATCTCCATTCACCCTCGAAATCAGTTGTGCGTTAGTTGGACCAAGGTTCGAGCCGCTCGACGCGCTCGCATCGTATCCTGCCGCGCCCGCTGCCGAAGGCCGTGAGTGAAAGTAGCCGGGACCAATGAATGGTTGCCCAATCAGACGCGATCCGGCTACGACTCCATTGCGGCTGATCAGCTCCCCGTTAGCCTGCACTGGGAAAAAGAGATACGCCAGGCCGGTAACGAGAAGCGGATAGAGAATCCCGAGCAGAACGGTCGTCGCAACCGTCATCAGTATCGCATTGAGAAGGTGTTTTTTCATCGTATGTTCCCGTTGGTAACAACTAACCCGGATGCGTTCTCCACACTAGATCCATCATTACACTATCCTGATCCCCGTAATCAACATGTCGATTAACTTTATCCCAATAAATGGGACCACGAATCCGCCAAACCCATAGGCGAGCAGATTACGGCGTAACAGAGCTTCGGCGCTCATGGCTCTGTACGCAACTCCGCGCAGCGCCAGCGGGATGAGGGCGACAATGATCAGCGGCGTTGAAAATAACCGCCGAAAGCACCGCCGATTGTGGCGTCTGAAGATGCATGACGTTCAACGCATTGAGCACAGGAAAGGTACCGGCAAACATCGCCGGGATGATGGCGAAGTACTTGGCCACGTCATTGGCAATCGAAAACGTGGTTAGTGCGCCGCGCGTCATGAGTAACTGCTTGCCGATCGCCACGACTTCGATGAGCTTGGTCGGATTGGAATCGAGGTCCACCATATTACCGGCTTCTTTGGCGGCCTGCGTGCCCGTATTCATGGCCACGCCCACATCGGCTTGCGCAAGCGCGGGAGCGTCGTTCGTGCCATCGCCCGTCATGGCCACGAGTTTCCCGTCGGCTTGCTCGCGGCGAATCAAATCCATCTTGTCTTTCGGCGTTGCTTCCGCAAGAAAATCGTCCACGCCCGCCTCGCGTGCGATGGCCGCGGCCGTAAGCGGGTTGTCGCCGGTAATCATCACCGTCTTGATGCCCATCGCCCGCAGTTGCTTGAAGCGGTCGCTCATACCGCCTTTCACGATATCTTTCAGATAAATCACACCGAGAGCGCGCTGGTTCTCCGCCACAACGAGCGGAGTGCCACCGGAGCGCGCGATCTGTTCGACGCTCGCCTGAATCTCGCGCGGCAGGGAAGTGTGAAACTGGTTCAGGTATTTAATGATGGCGTCGACCGCCCCCTTGCGAATCTCGCGGCCGTCGAGGTTCACGCCCGACATGCGGGTCTGTGCGGTGAATGGAACAAATACAGCTTCGTGCGCCGCCAGTTCCCGGCCGCGCAAGCCGTAACGCTCCTTCGCCAGCACAACAATGGAACGGCCCTCCGGAGTTTCATCCGCCAGCGACGAGAGTTGTGCCGCATCGGCCATTTCGGCTTCGGTGATGCCGGGGGCGGGAATAAATTCGGCTGCCTGCCGATTGCCCAGCGTGATCGTTCCCGTCTTGTCGAGCAGCAGCGTATTCACGTCGCCCGCGGCCTCTACGGCGCGGCCGGACATGGCAAGCACGTTGTGCTGCACCAAGCGATCCATGCCCGCAATGCCGATGGCCGAGAGCAATCCTCCGATCGTGGTCGGAATCAGGCACACGAGCAACGAGACCAGCACAAATACCGTTTGCGGCGATCCCGAGTAAATCGCAAATGGCTGCAGCGTGATTACCGCCAATAGAAAAATAATCGTGAGCCCTGCGAGAAGAATATTGAGCGCGATCTCATTCGGCGTCTTCTGGCGCTCCGCGCCTTCAACGAGCGCAATCATGCGGTCGAGGAAAGTCTCTCCCGGGTTTGACGTGATGCGGACTTTAATTTGATCGGAAAGTACGCGCGTACCGCCGGTGACGGCGGATCGGTCCCCGCCGGCTTCGCGGATAACCGGAGCGGATTCTCCAGTAATCGCCGACTCGTCGACCGACGCGACGCCTTCGATAACCTCTCCGTCGCCCGGGATGAACTCCGAGGCTGCGACCAGGACAACATCGTTCACGCGCAAGTTCGAGCTGGAACTGTTTCGGTCGTACCTCCGGGAAGCAGGCGCCGGGCCTCGGTTTCCGACCTTGCTTTGCGCAGCGTGTCGGCTTGCGCCTTGCCTCGGCCTTCTGCCATCGCCTCGGCGAAATTGGCGAACAACACGGTAAACCAGAGCCACAACGTGATCTGTAGGTTGAATGCAAAGCTGTGTTTATCCCCAAACAGCAGCAGCGTGGTCACAACGCTGCCCACCTCCACCACAAACATCACGGGATTCTTCATCATGGTCCGCGGATCGAGCTTTACCAAAGCATCGACCAGCGCGCGCCGGATGATCTTCGCGTCCCACAAACTTCTGCTTTTCTGCTCTGCCATTCGCTACCTCAGAAAGCTTTACCAGCCGTCATCATCAAGTGTTCCAGCACCGGCCCCAGACTTAGCGCCGGGAAAAATGTAAGCGCTCCCACGATCACAATCACCGAAACCAACAGGATGGAAAACAGCGGCGTAGTCACGGAAACGTTCCCGCCGACGCGGGCACAGCCTTCTTCTTGGCCAGATTGCCCGCGATTGCGAGCATCGGAATGATCATGAAGAAACGGCCTACTAACATGGTCATCGCTCCCGATGTGTTGTACCAGAGCGTGTTGCCATTCAGCCGCCAAACGCGGATCCGTTATTGCCCGCCATCGATGTGAATGCATAGAGGATCTGCGTGAGGCCGTGGGGCCCCGTATTGCTGATACTCGATGTGCCAAATCCCGCAACCGAAGAGATGGCGGTCAGCGCAAGGATAATCAGCGGAAAAACGAGCGTGACCAGCATCGCCATCTTCACGTCGTAGGCTTCCACCTTCTTGCCGAGATACTCGGGCGTTGTGCCAACCATAAGTCCGGCGATGAACACAGCAAGAATCACATAGATCAGAATCCCATAGAGCCCGGCGCCTACCCCCCAAAAACAGTTTCGCTGAGCATGATATTGACCAGCGGAACCATTCCTCCCAGCGGAGTAAACGAATCGTGTTGGCCGTTGATGGCGCCACAGCTCGCGTCGGTCGTGACGGTGGCGAAGAGCGCGGAATTGGCGATGCCAAAGCGCACTTCCTTGCCTTCCATATTGCCACCGGGCTGCAACGCGGTTGCGCGCTCGTCAACGCCGTGCAGCAGAGGGTTGCCCTTGGCCTCGGCCCAGTAGGCGGTGGTCACTCCACCAATAAACAGGATGGCCATTGCCGCCCACACGGCCCAGCCGTGGCGCGGCGATCCGGTCATCCGTCCCAGTGTGTAAGTTAGACCCGCGGGGATCGCGAAAATAGAAAGCATTTGCAGCAAGTTGCTAAGTGGCGTGGGGTTCTCAAATGGATGAGCGCTATTGGCGCCGAAGAAGCCGCCTCCGTTTGTGCCGAGCATCTTGATCGCTTCCTGCGATGCGACCGGGCCTTGCGCAATGATCTGGTCGGTGACCGTATCCATTACCGGCTTGCCGTCCTGGCCGACCATCGGCTTGCCATCGGACCCGGTCCTTTGGACCTGTTGCGGCTCCAACAGTTTGGCGGAGTCGTACCCATGAAAGTTCTGCACAACGCCTTGTGAGACAAGAAGCAGTGAATAGAGAATGCAGGCGGGAAGCAGTACCCATAGGATCGAACGCGTCATATCGACCCAGAAGTTGCCGATCGTGTCCCGTTCGCGCCGCGCAATGCCGCGGATGAAGGCAATGGCCAGCGCAATTCCAACCGCTGCCGAAATGAAGTTGTGATAGGCGAGGCCGGCCATCTGAGTGAAGTAACTCATGACGCTCTCGCCCGAGTAATTCTGCCAGTTCGTGTTGGTCGTGAAGGAGGCGGCCGTGTTGAACGCTAACGCCGGGGCAACCGCGGCAAAGTGCTGCGGATTCCACGGCAGCACTTGTTGCACACGCTCGATCAAATAAAGAACAAGCATGGTCACGCCGCTGAAAAGAAGCATGGTAAACGCGTATTCCGTCCACCGCATTTCGTGTTTCTCGTCGACGCCCGTTAGCCGATAGAGCAACCGCTCGATCGGACGCATCACGGGATCGAGGAACGTGCGCTCGCCGCCGAAAACTCTGGCCATGAACGCGCCAATGGGCTTCGTGATAGCCAGTATCAGCCCGAGGAACATTGCGATTTGGAACCAGCCATTCGCGGTCATGTCAGAATTTCTCCGGCCGCAGCAGCGCGTACAAGAGATAGACCATCAGGCCGCCGCTGATGACGAGCATGACGATTGATTCGAGGTTCATAGTCATTTCCTCAGCGAATGCGGTCGCAGAATTTAACGTAAGCCAGCGACACGGTGAAAAATGCAATGGTCACTACCACAAAGATCAGATCCTGCAAGCAGCCACCTCCAAATGCCTGTTGGCCGTTCCCGTCCGAAGACAGATTCCGCCAATCAGAACTTAACCATAATGTCGATGTCGACTAACGATTCGTCCCGGCGTAAGTCCGGGAACCATACGCTGCTCGTACTGCCGGGGCTGCCGCACGCGGATTCTGCAGCGCCGAGCGTCAACTGCATCGACGAGTTTCCGTTCGTGCAGGCGAAGTATTGCGGATATCCGTTGTTGGTATAAGGCACGCCGCCCGGTCCTGGCGGAGTAATGCCACCGTGGCCCGTCCAATAAGGCACGCTTGCGTGGCGATAGTCGTACTCCCAACGAAAGGTAATCCATTGTTTCGGCATGTAATCGTATGTAACCGACATATCCCAGGCCTTGAATGGATCTGAGGGATTTCCGCTAAAGTAAGGCGCGTTGATCGACGCGGAAGCGGCGGTCTCACCATTGATTGGCGGGACCAGAACGAGATATCGGCCCGGGTTATTGATGATGCCGCCACCGATGGTTAAACCGTAGGTGTCTTTCTTGAACCATGTGCGGTCGTATAACATGAACCCGGCGAAACTCTGTTTAGGATTGATCCCTGCTGCAAAATGATCGCCACCAAGTGAGTTCGGATCCCTCTTGTCGCCATGGCAACCCACGCCCTGCAGGTATACGCCTGTTGAGGTCGTCTTGCTGGGGCCGAATTCACAACCCAGATCGCCGGTGAAAGTAAAGGCCATCTTGTCAATGGTCTGTCCAGGTCTGTCGAAATACTTGATCTCGATGCTGTCATCAGTGTGAACGCGGCCGCGGTTCGGGATGTAAAGGTCGTCGTGACCAAGGCCGTAATTGTTGGAAATAATGTTCACCCAGGGTCTCGGAGTCCACTTGATCTGCCCACCCACACCCTTTCTCGAGTTAGCGGAGCCGTATGATTGCCATCCATTGATGAACCAGGGCTCGATCTTCAAATGAGGGTTGGGGAAAATCTGAACCCGCAGGCCATTGAAGAACCAGGGCGTGTTGGAAGAGACGTACGAGGGTTGATAGGCCCAGTTATCGAAGTTGTAGTAGCTGAACAGCCCTATGTACGACATGAAGATTCCGGCGTCGATATTGATTCCATTCAGGGCATTAATGTGATAGCCGCCATAGGCCTCTGCCAGGTAGCGATCGGCAGTCTCCAGGTCCCACTGTCCCTTAGCCGGGCTCGGATCGTTGCGTGGAGTCGTTGCCGAGTACATGCCAAATTGAGTCATCAAGCGGGCGCGAACGTTGTCGTAGTGGAAGTCGCCGCCGACGCCGAGCTGTTCTAACTGAATCTCGTTAGAACGAAATATTTCGCTCGATCCGCCGATGGAATTGTCGATGGGTTTGTTGAAATCGTAGTTATAGGTAATGTCAGCCCGGATTTCCGGCGTGAAGAATTTCGAGTCGAAGGCCACATCCTTGTTGCGGGGGTTGCCGTTCAGCCAGGTCCAATCCCAGTCGGAAAAAGGTGCGATTTTCCCCGCCTTCACCGGTTCTGGGGACGCGGACTCATTCGCCGTAATCGCGGGAGCCACACCTACAGGGGCCGGCACGCTGGCTTTCGGGGATTGCACCACCGTGTTTGGCTGTCCGGCGGCTTCGTGCTCTCGTAACTGTTCTTCAAGTTGCTCAACGCGTTTTGTAAGATCCTGCAATTGCTTCACGACCTCGGGCGGGATGTCTTGCGTCTGGCTTGGCGCATTCTGCGCATGCAGCTGAAGCGAAAAGACGAGCGCAGCAATCGAGATCACTGCCGCGCTTCGCCATTTCCTGTTGTTTGCTTCGAAATTCATATCTGGTAGTTCCTCGCCTTTCGATTTCGTCCCTCGAGCGCAGGGCTTACACTCGCGTTTGCGCGGCGCATCTTCGTCATCTCCGTTGTGTCGAAACCAAGAGAATTGGGCGAGAAAAGTTCGCACGACGCGCACACGTCGGATTCCGAAAAGTGTTTACTTTGCCGAGAGAGAACCTACGGTTCCGTTTAATTAAACAGGCCCGTCCGTAAAAGGACGATAAAGACTTCATAAAGAAGTCATAAAGGCCTGCTCATGAAACGGCCGGTTTTCAGCAACCCCAATTTGCTTCGCCCGGCTTGGCAAAATATCGGCGGGATTGCCGCTCACTCGGAAGCAACTCGACTTCGAGGAGGGCTAGACGTGCGGCCGCGATCATCAGGCGCTTTTCAGCGGGGGGCATATCGGACCAAGGGGCCTTGGTCTGCTCGCCCGAGGGATTGGCAAAGTCGTCGGCCAGAGCTTGTTGATACTGGTGAAAGAGCTGCGCAAAGCGTTCAGCATTTACTTCCTGAATCTGCATAAACGAGGGTTCCTCCTGCCTTCCCACATCCGGCATCGAGTTCATTACATCCTCAGGCCCATAAAATGGGCGTAAATTGAAAATAAGGGAGGCGTAAGGATTTTGCGTGCCAAAAAGCAAACCCATCCTCCTCGGGTCGGAATGATAAGCCCGTCGTCGAATCGACCCTTTGAAACGCAGCGCCTATGCGCCCGGTTCGAAGCGGTAGCCTACCCAAGGATCGGTCACGATGTAGCGCGGAGAATCGGGCGAGGGTTCGAGCTTCCTGCGCAGTTGCCCAACGAAAACTCGGAGATACTCGACTTGCTCTGTGCTTTCCCCGCCCCACACCGCGCCCAGCAAAGCGCGGTGCGTAATCACCTTGCCGGGATGCCGTGCCAGGTAAAGAAGTAAGTCAAATTCTTTTGGCGTCAAATGGACGGCGCGATCCTTTACGAACACATTCCGCGCGCCCGGATCGATGCGGAAATCGCCTGCCTCGATGGGCGCCGACTCCGATTCGTTGATACGATGGCGGCGTAAATTGGCGCGAACGCGCGCCAGCAATTCTTCCATGCCGAACGGCTTCGTCACATAGTCGTCGGCCCCGGCATCGAGCGCCTTCACCTTGGTGCGTTCCTCCCCGCGCACGGAAAGCACAATGATCGGGACCTCGCTCTTTGTACGCAGGCGCCGGCACAGCTCCAGGCCATCCATGTTGGGCATCGCAAGGTCGGTGATGACGAGGTCGGGAGTCCAATCCTTCATGATTTCGAGCGCGGTCTCGCCATCGTTAGCAACGCGAATGTCGTACCCGTGGGAAGAAAGCGATGTCCGCAGCACGCGTGAGATCTGCGCCTCGTCATCCACGACCAAAATGTGTTTATGGTCTGACATTTCTTAGTCGAACACGCCTCAGCTCGGCTCTTGCGTCACGATGTGCACATCGACGGCCGGCGCATCGCGCAGGAACTGGTGAATCGCCGAGAGATAGAAATATCGCTTCCAGCCGCGCGTTGCCGAGCGGCCGAATACGACTTGAGTAATGTGTTTCTCGTTGACGAATCGTGCAACGGCTTCAGCTACGCTTTTGCCCGTCACACGGTTCACGGACGCCCCCACGTTTTGCGCGAAACGTATATTCGCATTCAAAGTGCGCTGGTCTTCTTCGCTCGTGTCCTGGCCCAGGTCGGTATAGATGACAAACAGCTCGGCATTCATAGCCTGAGCCATGCGGGCGCCGCGGGCAATCAGGTATTGCGCCGCCGGATTTGAACTCACGCAAACGGCAATGCGTTCTCGAATGGTGACGGTGCTTCTTTTTTCGTCCAACACCTCGCGGCGCTGCTCCAGACTTTGATCGACCGCCTGCGCCACCTGCCGCAGGGCCAGTTCGCGCAACGCAATCAGGTTCGTTTCGCGGAAAAAATTCTCCAGCGCTCGGCCTACCCGCTCTTGTGGATACACGTCGCCGCGCCGCATGCGGTTTTGCAGCGCCTCCGGCGTCAAGTCGATCATCACCACTTCGTTGACGCGCTGTAGTACCCAGTCGGGGACAGTCTCCCGCACTTGAATTCCTGTCACTCCTTGCACTGTTGGCGTCACACTCTCCAGGTGCTGAATGTTCATGGTCGAGAGCACGGTGATCCCGGCGTCGAGCAGCTCGAACACATCCTCATACCGCTTGCGATGCTTGCTGCCCTCGATATTGGTATGTGCAAGTTCGTCGATAAGCGCGGCCCGCGGCTTGCGCGCGAGAATCGCATCGACGTCCATCTCCTCAAACGTTGCGCCTTTGTATTCGATGACCTTGCGCGGCACCGTTTCCAGTTGGGCCACCAGTTCGCCGACAGTTTTTCGTCCGTGAGTTTCAACGACCCCGATCACAACGTCTTCGCCGCGGCTGTGGCGGCGGATCGCCTCGGTCAGCATGGTGTACGTCTTGCCCACACCCGGAGCGTATCCAAGGAAGAGCTTGAAAAGGCCGCCCTTTTCCCTCGGCGCCGCTTCCTCAAGCCACTGCTCGGGAGTTTTGGTCATTGCGCCCTATTTTCATCGAGAGCATCCGCTTTGTCGAATCGAGCATTAAGGTCGGTTACAATCGGCACGTGAAAACGGCGGCCAGATCGGTTCGCGGATACCTGCTCGCGGCATTGATCGTTGGCGGGCTCACGTTCGTCGGATACCGCTTGCTGCACGTGAACGCGACCACGATCGCGCTTTTTGTTCCTGCTCGGAGTCCTGGCGATCTCCACCTTCTATGGCCTGTGGCAGGCGATTTTCATGTCCCTGGCGGCGACTCTTGCTTTCAATTACTTCTTCCTTCCACCAATAGGAACGTTCACCGTTGCCGACCCCCAGAACTGGATCGCGCTCTTTGCGTTCCTCGTTACCGCTGTTTCTGCAAGCGAGCTTTCGGCGCGAGCGCAGCGCGGCGAGCGTACTGCCGTAGAGCGCCGCCGCGAGCTCGAGCGCCTTTACGCTTTCAGCCAGCTATTGCTGTCGAGCGACAATGCCGCTGAACTGCTTAATGCCATTCCTCGATATGTTGTCGAGTCCTTCGACGTCCGCTCGTCCGCTATGGCGCTTTCCAGCCGCACCGATGTGTACCGCTCCGGTCCGGCCATCGATGGCCTGGAGTCACGCGATCTGCAAATGGTGGCGCTGCGCGGCGAACCGCGCCTCGATGTTGCCACCGGCTTGGCCTTCATGCCACTGCGTGTCGGCATGCGGGTCGTTGGCAGCATGGGCGTTTCTGGCTCACACTTGTCCCGGCAAACTCTGGAAGCCATCGGCAGCCTTGTTGCGATTGCCCTCGAGCGGGCCAGCGCTTTTGAAAAGCTCAGCCGCGCAGAGGCGGCACGAGAGAGTGAACAATTGCGATCCATCCTTCTCGATTCCGTCACTCACGAATTCCGCACGCCCCTGACCGCAATCAAAGCGTCGGCAACCTCACTTCTCGGAAGCGGCCAGCACTCTGCCGAAGAAACGCACGAATTACTGACCATCATCAACGAGGAGAGCGACCGGCTGAACCGCTTGATCGGCGAAGCGGCGGAAATGGCGCAACTCGACGCTAACAAAGTCGAGTTCCGTTTCGCCTCCGCGCCCATTCGCCCCATCTTGGACGAAGTGCTCGACGAGCTCAAGCAGGTTGTTGGGCAACATCCAGTCGAAGTGCGTATGCCGGACGATCTGCCTTCAGCTCGTATGGATTCTGTGCATATTAAAGAAGTGCTCGTGCACCTGATCGAGAATGCCGCCAAGTATTCCCCCGGCGGAACTCCAATCCGCATCGCCGCTGAGGCCAAGGACGGCACACTCACCATCAGCATCGCGGACCGCGGGCCCGGGATTGACGATTTCGAACAATCGCTGGTCTTTGAAAAATTCTATCGCGGACGCAACCAGCGCGTTCAGGTGCATGGCACCGGCATGGGGTTGGCAATCTGCAAAGCGATTGTCGAAGCACACGGGGGACGGCTCGGACTGACCAGCCAGTTAGGGCACGGCTCGGTGTTTTATTTCACCTTGCCGGTCGGGTGACCTCAGTCTAAGAATGCACAGAGACCGCCGCGCTTCCGAAATATCCGACTAGTGGAAACCAATCCATTTTTCCTCCATTTATTTCCAGAACCGCTTGTTAGCTAACGCTTTACCTGAACCCGATTTGAAGTATTTTTCGAGCTCTCTGGCTAAAGTTTCATTTTCAACGGCGACATAACTTTTAAGTTTTGCAGGAAGGGAAGGCTTTGTTGAAAGAACCTGCCCTGCTTCATGTGAGGCAAAGCGTCGCTTTAGATCGTTGGTTGATCCGACATAGATATCGCCATTATTGAGTTTGAGAAAATAGACGTACCACATCGCACCAGTCCCCCTACGCCAAGAGGTTTCGGGAGACAACCCCGCACCCTTTTTTGTTTTGGCGTCAGGCCACAAAGGGGACCCGAAGCTTCAGCGTAGGGTGGTGGGCCCACCTGGATTCGAACCAGGAACCAACAGATTATGAGTCTGCTGCTCTAACCGTTGAGCTATGGGCCCAGCGTATCTCCTATCTTACACATTCACTCGCCGTTCCTACCCGACTCATCGCTCATCGCATCGCGCACTCCTGCGCTCGGGTTCCTCTAGCAGTCTATTTCAGACACCGCTGGTTCGGAGACAGCGGCTACCACCGGATGGACAACCAAACTCTCGGGCCAACTGCGGCGAGCCTCCGCCACCAGGTACTGGAGACCGAGGGCCATGACCGCCAACAGGACGAGCATGTCCCGAGGTGGGTCCACGCTGCTAGGCAGGTCAAGGAACAGATCGGTTACGATTAGAAACATCACCGATACGGCCAATGCAACGCCGGCCTTCGACCGGGATGCCACCGAGCGCACAACGATCAGCGCCATGGGCAATGCGAGCGGTAGCGCATCATAAAACATGATGCGCGGATTCATCAGGATGGTTCCGATTAGCAGTACTGGAATCCAGCTTTCCGCGGAGATACGGCCCTGATGGTAGAGCTTACTGAAGTGGCAGAGCACCGCAAAAAGCATACCGCCATAGATTAAGAACACCAACATGGGTACGGTGGTATAAGGCAGGCCGCGCCAGTACAAGACACGCATAAGAATCCCTGCGGGACTTAATCCGAAGTCATGGTTGAACTGGAACTGCAGCCCGATGCTGACCAAGTACTCGTGAAATTGGACTGGCCAGAGCCAGCTTTGCGCAGCGAACAGTCCGAGGCCAGCGGCTCCCACGCCAGTGGCCTTAAGCCACTGCCGCTTTCCCGCAAGTGCTGGGATGGCCAGGAGCGTGAGGAAAGGGAGCTTGAAGCAGGCGGCCAGAAATACCGCCAGGTAGAACCAGCGCCAAATGCCCCGCTTCCAACCCAGCACTGCTGCCGCGAAAATTGCTCCATAGAAAATGCAGGCAACATTTCCGCACAGGATAGTGTCGCGGGGCATGAGTGCCGGAAAGAAGATCGCGACCGGGACAGCATACTTCATTACGGCACGGTCTTGACGGCGGAAGCATTGTGTTGCAGCCCACACTTGTCCCACATAGCCCACACAGTAGGCCACCCCGTACAGGGCAGCGGCCAGCCATTCTGGCGGGAGATTGAAGGTCCGCAACGCCAACAGCGTAATTGGTGGGTAGACCCACGTAAAGGCGTGCTGTCCGGCAGCTTGCGCTGCGTACTGCCGTGCCAACCCCACTGCATAGGGGTCCAAGCCAGCGCGTATGGCTTGCATTGCCCGGTAGTAAATCGCCGCATCCCAGAATTTTCCCGGCTCGTTATTCGCGATTACGTATAGGCGCGGCCATAGCACCATTCCGGCAACCGCCATTAACGAGGCCACCCAGATAAAACGAAGAAAAAAACCTCGCTGTTCTAGACGCCTAAGGCTGGAATAAGACAGCAGTTTTTTTCTCCTTTCCAGTCCACGATCCTCCAGCATACGAGCCCGGCGCGACTCCTAAATCTTACACATTCATGCGCCGTCTCGAGCGCAGCAATCAACCGCCCGAAACGATTGAAATGAAATTGTCGCAGCCGCAGAGCCACCCTCAGTGGAACCTCTCAACTTAGCTACAATGCTTTCCTCGTATGGCTGACGATCTCCTCGACCTTCCGCCCCAAACCCGTCCAGCCCCAGGCAGACGCACCTCCCCGAATTTCGTCGGCCATCGTGCCCGTCTTCTCGCCGCCAGCGTGTGTATCGCCTTCGCACTCTACACCGCCGCTGTTCCGGTCGGACGCGCTTTCCTGCGCATGCAGGTGAGTTACACCGAAGGCTGGAACGTCTATAACGCCGCCGTCGTGGCCCACCACGGTACGCTCTATCCCGCTTCCTACGGCTGGACTTCCGTCAATTATCCCGCGCTTTCGTTCTATATCGTCGCGGGCCTCGGGCACTTCAGTCACGACTTTCTGTTTACTGCGCGCGCAATCTCCCTGCTGAGCACAGCCTTGTGCGGCCTGCTCGTGGGACTGATCGTGTGGCGTCTGACGCGAGCGCGTTGGCCCGCATTCCTGGCAGGGCTCTATTGCTTTACGCTGTTTTGCGCGAGTGCCGAGGGCTACGTCGGCATGGATGACCCGCAGATGTTCGCCCAAGTCTTTCTCATGGCAGGGCTATTTGTCTATGTCTGCTATCGCGGCCGGCTCGGCGGGATGATCGTGGCCGCTCTGCTGCTCACCATCGGCGCCAACATCAAGCACAACCTGATCGAGTTCCCACTAGCAGTCTTGCTTGATCTCCTGTTCGTTTCGCGCCGCAAGGCCATTCAGTTCGCCATAGTCGGCGGCGCGCTGGCCGCGCTCTCTATCGTGCTCAACATACGTTTCGGTGGACCCGGCTTTTTGCGCGAGATGCTGGCTCCGCGCGATTACTCGCTTGACCACCTCGTCAGTAACCTCGCCGACGCCTATAAGCCCATTGTCGTGCCGGCCTTGCTGGCGTTGGCCATGGCCTTCCGCTATAGCAAGCATGCGGAGCGCCGCATTGTGAGCTTTCTTTTTGCCGCATCCGTGCTCACCGCTCTTGCCTTTGGTGGCGGCAGCGGCGTATGGATTAATGTCTTCTTCGGCGGAATGCTGTCGGTGGCCATGCTGCTCGGGCTTTTCCTTGGCGATCTTCAAAGCGTTCCGAAGTGCCCGCCTTGGCTCTCCACTGCTGCGCCCCTCTTCCTGTTCGTTTGGCTCATCATCCCGCTCGTGTACTCCGGCAACTGGCGCCCGCTTCCGCACTGGCCGAGGCGCGTGCCGCTCAGCGGCGATTTCAACAAGAGACCGAGATTCTCGCGGCACAGCCCGGCCCCGCGCTCTGCGAAAGCCTGTTGCGCTGTTATTACGCGCAAAAACCCTACTTGTACGATCCGTTTAACGCAACCCGCCTCATTCACCTCGGCAGGCTCGACCCCAGTGTTATCGCCGGACAGTTACAAGAGCAGGAATTCGGCGCGGTGCAACTCGATAAGCCCATCGAATACGAGTATAGCCATGGGCCCGGGAACGAGCGTTTTGTCCCTTCAATCCTTCACGCTGTCGAGCAATACTACGTGCCCCTCCTCGAAAATGAAGATGGCGTGATCTATGTACCCAACCGGATTGCATCCGCAAGTTCTCGTGTCCCGCGATCTGGCGACCCAGGATTTTCTACTCATTAGTTCGGGACTGAAGAGGGCTTCCAGGTAGGAAACTCAGGTAGGCACCTAAAACGATGAAATGCGAAAAGCGGGATCTGCTCTTATCGAAGTTGCCCGACTCCCCTTAATTCGCGGCTGGTGGTACAACCGGCGCTGGCGCGGCTGCGGGCGCTGCGGCATTTGCGCCGCTGTTGATCAAATCCTTCAATTCCTTGCTTGGCTTGAAAAATGGGATCTTCTTTGCAGGAACTTCAACACGATCCCCGGTCTTCGGATTGCGCCCGACGCGAGGCTTGCGCTGGCGCGTACGGAAGCTGCCAAAGCCGCGGATTTCAATCTTGTCGCCTACGCGCAGGGAGCGCACTACGCTGTCAAAGATGGTCTCCACAATCACTTCGCTGTCTTTACGTGTCAGTTCTGCCAGCCGGGAAACTTCTTCGATCAAGTCCGCTTTTGTCATGTGCCTGTTCGCTCCCTTCGGATACCGGGTTCAGCGGCGCCAGGGGCGCATGGCCCCGCTGCCTTGTCTGCTTGCTATAACCTTCTCAAATTTCAGGGGTTTTGCGCAAGTCTTTCAGGAAGGATATGCACCGAGGGTAATGACCGACATTGCAAAAGCGGCGATGCTTCCGTCATGTGAAACACGTCTACTTCCAAAGATAGTAAAACCCGACCTGCTGCTCCAGAAGCTTCTCTCGCGTCGGCAGACCATTGCGAAATATCCCCGAAAAGCAGGTCCAACAGCGTCTGGCGATCTTTCTCGGGATGCACCAGCGTGGGCTCGCCCGTAATTCCAACCGACTTGCGCGGTATCTTTCGACCGCATTCTGAAAGTCGCCGATCTGGTCGATCAGATTCATGTGACAGAGCCTCCTGCCCGGTCCACACTCTGCCGTCGGCAATTGCCCGAATGTCGTCGGCTTGGCATGCCGCCCGTCGGCGACCGCCTGCACGAACTGGCCGTACATGTTGTCGATCAGTGCCTGCAAATAAGCGCGCTCGGCCGGAGTCATGTCCCGCGTGGGTCGCCGTATCTTTGAACTCACCCACTTTCAGAACTTCCGGCTTCAGTTTGGCCCAGCGCATGCAGGTCGCCATAATTCACCCATTCGGCGATCACGCCGATGGAGCCGACCACGCTGCCATTGTCGGCATAAATCTTGTTGGTCGCGGAAGAAACATAATACGCGCCGCTTGCTCCCACCGTGCTCGATCGACGCCACAATCCGCTTCTTCTTGTCGTCGCGGATGCGCTTGACCTCGCGATAAATCTCCTCCGACGCAGCCACGCCACCGCCCGGCGAGTTCACGTGCAGGATAATCGCCTTGATGGAATCGTCGTCGGCAAATTTCTTGAGCTGCGTGACCACCTGTATCGGCGAAACAATGACCCCTTCCAGTTCGACCACGCCAATCTTCCTACCAATCCGGTAAACGATTCCTCTTCCTGATTGTTGAAGCTGAAATAAACGAGCGTGCACAGGTGGCGGGCCTCGATCACCACGCCCACGCCCTGGGGCTTGATCGCGTCCTGAATGGCGTCGGCGATCTGCCGGGTGAGCCGCTCGCCTGGATCTGCAAACATCAAGCAAAGACTTCAACTAATCGCGGTATCTTACTGAGGCCGATCACCTTGCCCTTGGGGACATCGGCTACGTGCACCTTGCCGAAGAAGGGCAGCATGTGATGCTCGCAGAGCGAGAAGATCTCGATGTCCTTGACGATGACCATCTCATCGTAGTCCTCGTCAAAGAGCGCCCCGCGCAAGATTTCGGCCGGATTCTCGCGATAGCCCTTGGTGAGGAAACCCATTGACTTCTCGACGCGCTCCGGCGTGGCTTGCAGGCCGTGCGCGGCTGGGGTCCTCGCCCAGGCGGCGCAGAATCTCGCGCACGATCTC
>CAWDPB010000106.1:0-22344 GCA_963804075.1 uncultured Acidobacteriaceae bacterium
GGCCAACAACCGCAATTACGAAGGGGTGGATGGAATCTATAGCGTGTACAACGGATCGCATTCCGCCGTGGTCGCGCTCACTCCTTTCCTCACTTCTTCGACCGGACCGGCGTACTCGTTTGCGGATGCGCTCGCAAATGCGCCATCGGTCGCGCAGAAGGTTGGCGGCGGCTTGCCGCCCCAATAGCGCGATTTCACCGAGAGGGGCCGCACGAGGGGGTGCAGCCTCCTCGGTGAAATTGAGTCTTGCGAAGACACCGAAGGATCCTGGAGCGACAACGTCTCCTCCTCCTGGCATACGAAGATTTGAAAGGAAACTTATGTTCGAAGGATTGTTTCAACCCATGCATCTGCTGGTAGTGGCGGGTCTCGCCTTGTTTTTCTTTGGACCGAAAAGACTGCCGGAATTAGGCAAAGGCCTTGGCGAGGGCATCCGCGGATTCAAGGCCGCAATGGGTGCAAGCGGAAAAGCGCCTGAAGCTGGCGATGGCGTCGCTCCGCCTCAGAAGTGATCTTCCGCCGGCCGCCCTGGATGTTCCAGCGCCCGCGCCTGAATTGCCCTGTCCCACGGGCTGCCCTGCCAGTTATCTTTCCTGCGCTCGCTCCCAATCCACGGCGGCAGCGTAAAGCGCAGCCGTCCGCTGATCGAGTGTACATACGGCTCGTAGAGCGCACGCAACTCCCCCAACCGCTCCGCCGCATCCGCCCCGTCATACAGCGTCACGCCGTGCTGCGCCAATTCTTTTCGCAGCCGATCCAGATCTTCCAGCGTCAGCCGCTCCGGCGCGTGCGGATCATATTGCGCGTTCACTCCTTGCGCCAGATCAACGGACGCATGCCGCGCCATGGCAAAGGTCAGCTTAGCCTGCTCTGGATGAATCCCATCCACGCCGGTCATGACCAGCGACGTGACATCGAGCATGACCGTCAGCGCGCTCAACCAGGATTGATTGCTGTGCTGCGACCGGAAGAAAAGCAACGCCGGAAAGAAATGTGGCTCGACAAAAGGTCGGCGCACCAGCGCTCCCAGTCGCGAAAAATTCCGTCGAGCACCGTCTGCTCCGGGCAACATCCCAATCGGCCCAGGAATTCGGCGGCTGTCGGAGGGGACCCAGCGCGAGCATCCAGCAGCGAAATTTCAATCTCGCGCGCCGCAAACGAGTTGTAGATCACGGGCAGGTATCCGATCACGACGCCGAGGAACGCGAAGCCCATGCCCGCTTCCATCACGGCAAGAGCGCGTGCGGCAGCATTGTTAGGCGTGATATCGCCATAGCCCAGCGTGAAAAACGTCTCGCCGCTCAGGTAGAGCAGCTTCCCGAACGTGATTTTCTCGTTGACAAGGGTCAGATGTTCGCCCAAACCGTACTGCACACAGGCAAACCCAAAGATCAGTCCAAAGGCCCAAAAACCCATCAAAAGAATCAGCGACAGCGGCCCAAAGTAAGCGAGAAAACCCTCGCGCCGCGAGGTGGACTTGATATGTTGCGCCACCCGCATCCAGCGGATCCAGGTCGCTTGTAGAACCCCGCCGTAATGCGGAACGTGCGCTGAATGCGGCGCGGCAACACGACGGTTTCGAACGCATCCTGAAGGATGACGAAAATCAGAATCAATCCGGCGATCGAAGACCCACAGATGCATACGCGATGAGAATCAGATGTGGCGGGAATGGTAACAGATTCAAAGGAATGCAGATTGAGAAGTCAGATCGCAGAAGTGACCCCGTACGGCGCAAGCAGCAGATCTCAACCCCTAAGATTTTGACTTCTGCATTCTGCCTTCTTACTTCCGCAAAGGCATTACGGTGTTGCGCGCGCCGCGTCGATCGCCTGCCGCACCGCCAACAATTCCTTCAGCACGCCCCGTAGATTCCGCGTATCGAGCGCATTTGCGCCGTCGCTTTTCGCCTCTTTTGGATTGTCGTGCACTTCCATGAACACGCCGTCCACGCCCGCTGCGACGGCCGCACGAGCCAGTACCGGAATGAACTCCGGTTGGCCGCCGCTCACCGCTGGACCGTCTTCGTCTCCGTGGGAAGCTGACGGCAGTTGCACCGAATGCGTCGCATCAAAAACCACCGGCGCAAATTTGCGCATAATGGCCAGCGACCGCATATCCACGACCAGATTGTTGTACCCAAACGAAGATCCACGCTCGGTTACGAACACCTGCGTATTCCCCGCGTCACGGCATTTTTCGACCGCGTGCTTCATATCCCAGGGCGAAACAAACTGCCCTTTCTTGATATTCACTGGCCGCCCACTTAACGCGGCAGCAACAATCAGATCGGTTTGACGGCAAAGAAACGCTGGGATCTGCAGCACATCCACCACCTCTGCCACTGCGGCTACATCCGCCGCCTGATGCACATCGGTCAGCACCGGAATATGCACCTCATCCTTGACCTTTTTCAAAATGCGCAGGCCTTCCTTCATTCCCGGCCCGCGAAAGCTGCGAATCGAGGTACGGTTTGCCTTGTCGTAGGAAGCTTTGAAGAGGAACGGAAAATTCAGCGAGCGTGTCACGCCCTTGATGATCTCAGCCATGCGCAATGCGTGATCTTCACTCTCGATCACACACGGCCCCGCGATCAGAAAAAGATCTCCCGAGCCAACGCGCACACTATCGATTTGGAAGGAGGAAGTCAAAACCTTTTCACCGCCGAGACGCCGAGCACGCCGAGAATTCTATTGCAAAACCTTCCTTATCGAACTGTCGTTCCTACTCTTACCAACACGGATTGTCATTCCGACCCTGAGCAATGCCGAAGGCGAGGAATCTGCATTCGCTGTAACAAACTCGGCGACCTCGGCGTCTCGGCGGTAGATTCCAGCGATGGAATTACCCTCGCGCCACTCTCTCCGGGCGCAGAAACATCTCCACTTCCGCAGCCTCACGGTTGCCTTTGCGTTTCTGCCCGTGCGCATAGGCGCGCCCGCAAACGACTTAAACAACGGATGCGGCTCCAGCGGCTTCGACTTGAACTCCGGATGGAACTGGCAACCTATAAAGAAAGGATGCTCAGGGATCTCCACGATCTCAACGTACGTCCCATCCGGCGTTGAGCCCGAAATTTTCAACCCGCCCGCCGTCATCGGCTCTTCATATTCGCGGTTGAACTCATAGCGATGACGGTGACGCTCGCTGATCTCGCTCTGTTCATAGATTTTCTCCGCCAGCGTTCCGGGCTCGATCTTGCACGGCCACGCACCCAGCCGCATCGTGCCGCCCAGTTCTTCAACTCCGCGCAGCTCGCGCAGTTTATAAATCACGCGATGCGGAGTCGCCGGATCGAACTCGCTGGAGTTCGCTCCCGCCAGCCCGCAGACATTACGCGCAAATTCGATGCACGCGGTCTGCATGCCCAGGCAAATCCCAAAATACGGCACGTTGTTTTCGCGCGCATACCGGATCGCCTTCAGCATACCCTCAATGCCGCGTTTCCCGAATCCGCCGGGAACAAGAATGCCGTCATAATCTTCGAGCTGAGCGAAATAGCTGTTGTCGTTTGCGTCGGCGGTTTCCAGCCCCTCGGCTTCAACCCAGCTCACTTCCAGCTTCAGATTGTGGGCAAGCGCGCCATGTACCAGCGCCTCTTTCAGTGACTTGTACGAGTCTTCATACTCCACATATTTTCCGACAATCCCGATGCGAACCACGTCTTTCGGGTTATAGACGCGATGGACGAGTTCGTTCCATTTCGAAAGATCACGATCCTTCGCCTGCAAGTGCAGATAGCGCATCGCCAGCGTGTCCACTTCCTCATGCGCGAAGACGATCGGCACTTCGTAAATAGAAGCCACGTCTTTGCCGGTAATAACAGCCTCTTCTTCCACGTTGCAGAACAACGCAATCTTTCGCCTTGATGTCTTTCGAGAGGAAGCGGTCGGTTCGGCAAATCAGGATGTCCGGCTGAATTCCGACGCTCAGCAGTTCTTTCACCGAGTGCTGCGTCGGCTTGGTCTTCAATTCCTGCGCGGCGGCAATGAACGGCACCAGCGTGACGTGGACAAAGAGCGTGTTCTCGCGGCCCAACTCCTGCCGCATCTGCCGGATCGCTTCGATAAATGGCAGCGACTCGATATCGCCAACTGTGCCGCCGATTTCGACGATGGAGCACGTCCACATCCTGCGCGCACTTCTTCGCCGCGGCCTTGATTTCGTTGGTCACATGTGGAATCACCTGCACCGTCTTGCCCAGGTAATCGCCGCGGCGTTCCTTGGCAATGATCTGCTCGTAGAGGTGACCGGTAGTCCAGTTGTTGTCGCGAGAGAGCTTGGCGTGAGTGAAACGCTCGTAGTGGCCGAGGTCGAGATCGGTTTCCGCGCCGTCGTCGGTGACAAAAACTTCGCCGTGCTGAAACGGCGACATCGTGCCCGGATCGACGTTCAGGTAGGGATCGAACTTCATCAGGTTGACTTTCAACCCGCGGCTTTCGAGAAGGCATCCAATCGAAGCCGCCGCCAATCCCTTGCCTAATGAAGACACAACTCCGCCCGTCACAAAGATGTACTTGGCCGACATCCGTCCCTCGCTTTAATTTTGATTGAAAAATTGTGCAGGTTGGCGTGCACGATCAATTATGGCAGAAGTTTTCGCGTATGGGAATGTGGAAAAAATAGGGAGCGGCTATCGGCGAGTTCAATACTTTGGCAGCAAAGGATAAAGCGAGGGTAGACCAGGTTTCGCGTCTTCAAAGACGTGGAACTCTGGCGGTCCAGACCTTCGGATTTCCCCTTCCCCGCACGTTGCGAGACGTCCAATCGTTCCCGCCATCCACAATTCATGGCCGCTAGGATGCTCGTCAAAAGGTCGTGATTCTTCTCGTCACACCTCTACCAGCCGCCCGCGACTGCTGCGCTCGCCTCCAACAGGCCACCGAGGAACCCGTTTTCACGGCGCAGAATTTCCTCGAAGCTCTGGCCCGCTTGCGTACCGCGCCTTACACCCTCGTTGTTTTCGATCGCCATCTAGTGGAAGCCGAACCGAACGAATTCCTAACGACATTCTCCCATCTCGGCGACGCCGTTCTGCTCGAAATCAACTTTGCGCTTACCGGAATCGATCGAACTGATGCACGAAGTTCAAGCCGCTCTCCAGCGCCGTGAACACAACTTGACCGCGGTTCACGCCGCCGCCGCCCGTGCCCTTCAGAACGAGTTCAGCGAGAATCTCACGGCGCTTCTGTTGGATTGTGACTTGGCTGTGAATCTTCCCGGTCTTCCGCCTGCTGCCGCTAACAAGCTCTCATCCATCCAGAGGACTGTGGAAAACCTTCGCAACCAGTTGGCACACTCGGCAGCCGCAGGCGGTTGAATCTTGCGGGGACGGCGCCCAGGCCTAAAGCTCCGATTCACATCCGCACAACGCGAAGAGTACAGAGATATACAGGATTTCACGGAGGGAATCAGAGGCTTCGGGGCTTCCTTAACAAATTGTTATGCGCCGAGCAAGAAGCTGCGCAGTTTCGTAACCAGTTACCGGCATGTCCAAATGATTTCGCCATTTACAAATATCTACTCAAATTCTTGCAATCCGAATCTATGCTTCCGTTCATCTAATAGTGCAAAACGGGGGCCGGCTGCCACGACTTTCCGCAAATTTATTAGGAGGTTGTAATGGATACCCGAACCACAGTCCTGTACGTAGATGACAACCCCAGATCCAGCCGCCTGCTCGCCGGCATTCTCGATCAATGCGGTTTCCGCGTTACCGCAAAAACCGATCCCGCAGAAGCGCTCGCGCTTTGCCGCCGCGCCAACTTCGATCTCGCTCTTATTGATTATGAAATGCCCGTGATGAACGGAGCGTCCCTGGCGCGCGAAATCAAAGCCTTGATGCCCGAACTTCCGATTGTGCTGATCTCCGCGCGCGCTGAACTTCCGCCCAGCGAGTTCGAGTTTGTCGACGCCCACTTCGGTTCGGGCTCATCGCTCGACGACCTCCTCTGGTCCATGCGCATTCTGGCGACGCCAAGGGTAGTCCTGCGCGAACCAGCCCAGACGCACATTCTTCATCCCGCGCCGGTGATGGATGCGCGCTGGTGGGATTCCACGTAGAAGGCTCCGGGCTGCGAGCCGCGAGCACCCAGACGATCGCTCGAAGCTCGTGGCTCATAGCTTTCTTACTTCCAGGCGCTCGGCGTCTTCAGATATGCGATCACGGCGCGCGCATCGGCCTCGCTCATGCGAAATGGCATCATGGGGAAGTGCAGCGGCTCGCCGTTGGTCCAGATTCCGGTCGTCAGCAGTTTCACCATGTCGGCATCGCTCGCCGGAGGAGTTCCTCCGATTCGCGGCGCCAGCAGAGGCCAGTTCGCATTCGATTGCGAGGGCATCCACGGCACCGCTGCGCCCTCGAGCCATCTGCTTCGGTTCAGCTTGCCGTTCATATCGCGCGGAGTGTGGCATTGCCCGCACATCGCCACATCCTCGACCAGATATTTCCCGCGCGCCAGGTCCGCGGCGTTCCCATGCGTCGGCGCATTGCTTTCCGCCGCGGCTTTAGCCTGAGCTGCCTTGCGATCCTGACCGTCCACATGCTGTGGCAGCCAGACCAGCAGCGCCATTGCCAGGAAAAGAAAAGTGCCAAGCCACGTTTTCAATTCGAGCCGCAAGCCGTTCTTGCGGCTGCCGCGATTCATAGAATTCTTCATAGTCATTCCTCGCAAACAACTATCCAATATCTCACAGGCCAACGTCACCGCGCCGCCTGCCATGGGCATACAAAGAAATCCTGTGCGCAAAGAAAAACGCGAGCGGCACAGGATGATGGCCTGCGCCGTCTCGCGGATTTCAGAACAGGACTTGCCTGGGTGCTTCTATTTTCCCGTTCCCGTCAGGTTCGAAACCTGCGGGCTGCTAACGGTGTTATCGCTCACTTGCAACGTGCCGGTCTGCGCGCCCGTCTGCGTTGGCGAGAAGATCACGCTGATCTTGCAGCTGGACTTCGCGGCCAGACTTGTCGAGCAAGTCGTCGTGGAGACACTAAAGTTGCCCGTGGTTGAGATCGCGATGCCGGTGAGCGCCGCACTCTGTTTGTTAGCCAGAGTGAACGTCTTCGCAGCGCTGTTCGATCCCACCTTAGTCGCAGTGTAGGTCGCGCTGGCCGGCGTCAGGGTAGCTTGCACCGTGCCCGTGCCGGATAGTGCCACGCTCTGCGGACTGTTGGTAGCGTTGTCCGTGATCGTGATCGCGCCAGTGCGCGTCCCAAGCTGGGTGGGAGTGAAGGTGACTTTGACGCTGCACTTCTTCGCCGGAGCCAACGTGCTGCCGCAGGTGTTTGAACTCACGGCAAAGTCGCCACTCGGCACAATGCTGGTGATGTTGAGCGTCCCGAGGCCGCTGTTCGAAATCGTGAAGGACTTCGCGGCGGAGGTATTGCTCACAACTGTGTTGGCCAACGTCAACGATGTCGTCGATAGGGAAACTACTGGGCTGGGCGGAGGCTGTGTGACGGTGAGTTGGAAGCTCGTCTGACCTGTCGTCGTCCCCGAAGTTCCGCTGGCGTTCACGGAGTACGTGCTCTGGGGCGTAGTGGAGGCCGACGTTCAGTGTCAGCGTGCTCGTACCACCGGTTGCGGGGATGCTGCTTGGGTTGAAAGTGGCAGTTACACCACCAGGAAGGCTGAGAGCACTCAGGCTAACGTTCCCGGTGAAGCCGTTGAAAGCGGATGCGGTGATCGTTACCGTCCCGCTGGTGCCCTGCGCAATGGATACGGAGCCTGGGCTGGCCGCCAGGGAGAAACCCGGCGCGGTGCTGCAAGCGTTGAAAATGAACGATGAGATGTTGGTGGCCCAGTCGCCCTCGCCGGTCACCGTCTGGTATTGATCCACGTACCAGAAGGTGCAATCGTCGGTCGAATCCACCTGCATCGCCGTATAGTCGCCCCAGCGATAGGCATACGTGCCAACTTGCGCTGCCAAGCCTGAGACAAGATTGTATTCCGACTCCATTGTCCCTAAGGTGTCGCTCGGCACGCGGCCGGTGAATCGAATGCCGGCATAGATGCTGCTGCTGGATGCGCTGTATCCCATCCCGATATTCCCAGCCTGATCTTCAGCGAGGCTGGCCATCCAGCGATAAGTCGAATCCGGCGCGTAGGTTCCCTGCTGATTCAACGTCACGGCCCCCGCGGGATCGTAAAGCTCATACCAGCGAACGGCAACCGGAGTCCCGCTGGAATTGATGCCAACAGCGTGATTTACAACCGCGCGGTCATGGTCTGAGAAGTGCCGTATGGCAAAGCGGTACATCATGCGGTCCCCGAGCGTGTCCAGGGTCTGCGTTGTTCCTTCCTGCGGTACGCACTGGCCACCATCCCCGCAAGCAAGGTTTGTATTCGCCACGCTGATCGTCGTCGGCGATGAGAGCGTGGCCGTGCCTGCCGAGAAGTTCAACGTGAGTTTGCGCAGATACAGTTGCCCGGGGTTGTTGTTCTGCCAGGTGATGAATAGACCGGGTGTGCCGTCAACCGGGGGAGTCGGGCCGTCCATATCGGAGGGCAAATAGCTGCCTTCCGAATCCGGCGTCATTTGGCATAGAAGCGCCGCCGAAGCATTTCCGGCCAGCATCTTGGTCCGGTCGAACGCGCAGAGATCGGCGCCAAGGAACGCAGTGCTGCTGAAAATGTTGTAAGTCGATAGATAAGCGCTATTCGTGGTGGTAGCCCATGTGCCCAGCTTCGGGTAGTCGTTCAGGTTCGATCCGAACGCGGAGTAGCCGTACAGATAGTAGGCCCCTGTGGGATCGTTAGTTTTGGAAACGGCAACGCACTCCCCGTAATCGGTGCCGTTGCTCCCGATCATGCTAATGACCCAACGATCGGCCTGACGGTCATAGAGGACCACGGGGTCGCCAACCGTGCCGGAACAAACGCCCCCGACCGGAGCTAGTAGGCTCTGGATGTTGGTCGGGCCAGCCAGAGTCGCGCCCGTCTTGCTGTACACCGCAAATTGCACATTGACGACTTCCACGATGTCGTTCGGGCCAACGGCCAGGTTGGAATCCGAGGGCACATATCCCGGCGAGGGAATGCCGCTGAAACTCACGCCGGGCGTCGCTGACACCAGTGGCTTGGCTTCCTTCTGCAATACAGGATCCTCCTGTATCGAGGGGCTGGGAACCGCTCTCGATCGAAGGGGCGATGGGCCGGGTTCGTGGATTTGCTCTACTACACTGCCCGATTGTTCGATCGGCAAGTCCGACACGCGCTGCGAAATCGCGAAGCCGGAAGGGAAAGTCTCGATTGTCTTGCTCTTGTCTGTCTTGGCGAATGCGAACGCCGTGAATGCCATGCCACAAAGGATGAAAATCGGGCCTGTTGTCCTAAGGGAAACCATTTGAATTATTCGCCTCGTGTGATCTTGGAGTCGCCCATCTTGCAGATCGCTAAACGCCATACGAGCCGCTACCCCGGAGATCCGGGTGGGTTGCCGCAACTAGCGCGAGTAGTTTATACGCTTGACTACGGCAAAAGCACGCAGATTCCGTTCAGGAGGCCCGTTTTCACGGATGGTGAAGTTCTTTTCACACTCCGGGCGCAGACAGTGTAAACGCCGAAGCAGGCTCCGCAGGCCGGAGGGGGAACCTGGCCAAATGTCGCCAAATCACATCATGTCACGCTGTGGGACCTCGGGCTGCCTTCCCAGGTCCATAAAGTGCAGGTCGCGCTCCTCATCCCGCACCGAACTGAGAGCGACCATGACTTCGCGAAGATAATAGACCGTGCCGATAAACAGGCAAATCAGACCAACTACAAAAACGACTACAGCCGCAACGGCCGCAGTTTGGAAGTAGAGGCCCAGCCCCAGCAACATGCACGAAGCGATGGTCGCGGCCAGCGACATTAGCGAATACTGAAAACTCAGGCGAACGATTTCCGCGCGCTTTTCAATCGACGCGATCTGCGTGCTGTAAGCTTCGGCTTCCTGCACACGGTCATTTCGAGTGGCGTCATGTTTGGCGTGCACAAATTGACGAAGCCGGCTGACAATGCCCATGAGACGGACGTTAATCGAAAGAATGAGCAACGAAGCTGCCGAAATGAAGATGGCTGGCGCGAGGAAGGCTTGAAACAGGCGTCCGATGTCGTTCATATCCAGGGCTGATTGTAGCTGCCGGACGGCGGGTTTTGGTGTGACGAAGCGCACGTTGGCGCGCACCAAAGATCGAGCTCGAATTTGGGCCATGGCCTTCGCGCCCCGCAATTGCCAAAACCGCACATGACGCGTTTCTGTATGCCGAAACCCGGCGAGAGCCAATAGCCGGGCAGCGAAAGCCGAGAGCCGTTCGCGGTAGTGGCTCAATTTGAGTTGAGCCACTACCCGTCGCTTAAGCCTAGCGTCCCAAGCCCGCTCTCTGCTAGTTTTGATGGTTTGCCATTCGCGATTGCGAATTCTGGGGTGAATAACAATGTCAGCCATTAAATTCCGTGGGGTGGACTTCATCAATTTCGATTCATTGCTTACCGACGACGAGCGCCTGGTGCGCGACACCGCGCGCAAGTTCATCGAAGAGAATCTCGTTCCCATCATCGAGGAATGCAACCGCGCCGGCCGCTTTCCGCGTGAACTGGTGAAACCAATGGCCGAGCTGGGCTTCTTCGGCGCGTCGCTGCAAGGCTATGGCTGTGCGGGCATGGGCAACGTCGAATACGGACTGGTCACGCAGGAACTGGAGCGTGGCGACTCGGGCGTGCGTTCGTTCGTGAGCGTGCAATCGGCGCTGGTCATGTATCCGATTTATACCTTCGGCACCGACGAGCAGAAAAACACCTGGCTGCCCGCAATGCAAAAAGGCGAGAAGATTGGCTGCTTCGGGTTGACCGAACCAGGATTTGGCTCCAACCCCAGTGGCATGCGCACCCGCGCAAAAAAAGTTGGCAAAGAGTACGTCCTGAACGGCGAGAAGATGTGGATCACCTCAGGGTCGATCGCGGACGTGGCCGTAATCTGGGCGAAGGTGGAAGATGAGAAAGATAAGATTCGCGGCTTTCTCGTCGAAACCGATCGGCCCGGATTCAAGGCCGACGACATTCATGGCAAATGGTCGCTGCGCGCTTCGGTCACTTCGGGCCTGTCGCTGCAGGATGTCCGCATTCCTGAATCGAATCTTCTCCCCGGCTCCGGCGGCCTGAAATCTCCGCTGATGTGCCTGAACCAGGCGCGCTATGGCATCGCCTGGGGCGCGGTGGGCGCGGCCATGAGCTGCTACGACTGCGCACTGCAGTATTCGCTGCTGCGCAAACAATTCCGCGATCAGCCCATCGCCTCGCATCAGCTGGTGCAGGAAAAGCTGGCCTGGATGATCACCGAAATCACCAAAGCGCAGTTGCTGGTTCTGCAAGTGGGACGCCTGAAGGACGCGGGCAAAGTCGAACACCAGCACATCTCGATGGCGAAAAGAAACAACGTCTGGATGGCGCTGGAATGCGCGCGCATGTCGCGCGACTTTCTGGGCGCAAACGGCATCGCCGACGACTACCCGATCATGCGCCACCTGATGAACCTTGAGTCGGTAAAGACCTACGAAGGCACACACGACATCCACACGCTGATTATCGGCGCGAGCGTAACGGGGGTGGACGCGTTTTAACTAAGATATTCGCCAAGGTCGGCGTCGATACAATGATGTGACGAGGTCTGCATGGGGGATGAGCGTTTTCCACAGAAAATGACGACAATCTGCTGACCGCCTGCGCACCGGCGTTGATGCATTTGCCATCGGTTTTGCGGCGTGAAAATTCTTGAGTTCTTGGGACCAGAGAAGTGATATCGGGCGAGTATTTGGTAATCCTGTGAAGAAACGCGACGACCTTAGCGACGTAATTCGAGAAGAGACCGGCGTGGCAGGAAGCGTCCGGTCATACCGATGCAATACGCAAACAGAAGGAAAGAGCGGAAGCCGTGCTGCTTATTTTCCGGCAGGGCACGCGAGAAGATCTGAGGGCACTGTTGAAGCGTGGGGTTATTCGAAAGAAGAGATCGAAGGTGCGATCAAGGAGTTCGACGCCGCACGCGGTCGGCAATCTTCTTAATTTCAGAATCGGCCTTGGCTCGTTCCTCGCGAGTCATCTTGGCCGCCCGCGCATTGATCTCACCTACGACGCGTTGAGCCAGTTCCTCGAACCGGTCTTCCTTTGGACGTTTTACTTGGCCACTGCCACGGGATTCCTGCTTTCGGATGGGATTCTATCACTTCCATTGTGGCTGGCTTGTTTTGTCTGTGCAATAGTGCCTTTGGTAATCTGAGACCACGAGTGGGAACATCAAACCATGAGCAACCCTGCCGTCATTCGCAGCGAGGCCGAAAACGAGCGCTTGATTCGCGTGCTCGAAGATCTGGATGCCAAGGGCGCTCGCCTCAGTGCCGCCGAGCGCCGCCTGGCTGAACTCTTGACTCTGCTTATTGAGGATTTTGAAGAGAGGCACTACGCGCTGAAACCAGCCGAACCGCTCGCCGTGCTCGAGGAATTAATGGCCGCAAACGGACTTAAGCAAAAGGATCTGCTCGATGTTTTCGGGACGCCGAGCATCGTCTCGGAAGTCCTTCACGGCAAGCGCCAGTTGACCACCGAGCACATCCGCCGATTGAGCCGCCGATTCCATGTCTCTCCCGAAGTGTTTATTTAGCGATCAACGGCGTCAGCTGGCGAAGCAAACCCTGGTAACCGCTCCAAAGTCACCGTAGTTCCCTGAAGCCTCCCCACCTCTTGCCGATCTACGCATGAGGAAGGAAGTGTATCTATGAGACTTCGGGTTGCAATTGCGGCGTTACTTGTCTTAACTGCTTGCGGTGGAACAGTCAGTAAAACGAGTTCGCCCGCTGTCCGCGCTTACAGCGGCACCGCTTCAGTTGGAGATTTCCTGAGCATCAGCCTTAACCCCACGGCCCAGACTCTCTCCTACACGAACTATTCGAACAGCGACACAGGCACCGTTCCTTACACTGTGAACGCCGACGGCACTTACACGCTGAACGATTCGAAAGGCAATCTTATTTCGGCCTATGAGGTGCCCAACTACGCGCTGCTGATCGAAGCCGACAAGGCGGGCCCGAACCACGACACGATGGCGTTGATCACGTCGGTGGAGGCCAGCCCGATCACGCTTTCCTCACTCGAAGGCAAGCGGTACAACTACATGCAGTTTCGCACTACCAGCGGCGGCATCAACGCCGGGTCGGTCGCGATCGATGTACAGGGCAACGTGACCACCAGCAGCTATTGGCCCTACGGTGCGCTGGGTATGGGCGGGTCGCCCGATCCCTTCAACTCAAGTTCGTTCTCGTTCTCGCAGATTCAGGAAGACCCTTCCGGCAACTTCATGACCCTGACCGAGAACGGCAGCACCAGACTACATATTTGGGACGCCGAGCGGCGTCTTTGTCGTGGACAACCCGAATGGCGCGATCCTCGGCTTTCAAAAGGCTTCCGCCAAAACTTACAACCCGTCGTTTGCCGGAACTTACCAGGCTATCTACTATGAGAAAACCAACGCCAGCGTGGGCCAGAACAACCAGGAATCGGGGACGCCTTCGCTCGGCCATGCCAGCATCGCGGTTGACGCATCAGGCAACGTCACCATGACCGACACGCAATCGAACGCGGTACTGCTCACCGGAGCTCTTTCCGCGGTTGCGGACACGTCCTATCTTTACGATGGTTCGCAAAACGAGTTGGCGGACCCCTGCTACGGTCTTTTCACGTTCCGCATCATGCATGGCAGCCAGCCGCAGGATGTGTTCGTCACGTTCCTGAACAACTCCATGTTGTTCAGTTCGTTCTCGCCAGTCTCGCAGAGCGGCTCCGGCTACCAATACCTCTACGGTGTTGGACTAAAGTAGCCCTCATGCGAGAACTGGTTCTTACGAGAACCGGACCTTCACATCCGGGCCCTTCTCCAGATGGATGCTGTCAACAAAGCGCACGCGTCCCGCCCTTAGCGTCAGAATCACCGACGACGTTCGCGTGCCTTCGCCGAAGAAGCGCACTCCCTTCAGCAGCGCGCCATCGGTAACGCCGGTGGCGGCAAAAATCAATTGCTTGCCCGGCGCCAGGTCTTCGGCTTCATAGACTTTGTTTTTGTCTTTGATCCCCATCTTGCCGATGCGTTCCTCGAGCTCGGGCGTGTCGATCACCAGCCGGCCCTGCATGTATCCGTTAAGGCAGCGGATTGCAGCCGCGGTGATCACGCCTTCGGGCGCACCGCCCGATCCCATCACCGCATGCACACCCGTCCCCAGTACGGCGGCGGCAATGCCGGCCGAGAGGTCGCCATCTCCGATTAGCTTGATGCGGGCGCCTGCCTTGCGAATGTCTGCGATCAGCTTTTGGTGCCGCGGCCGGTCGAGCACCATGACCACAAGGTCTTCCACGCCGCGATGCAGGCGCCGCGCGATGTTCTTCAGGTTGACGTGCACCGGCGCGTCGAGCTCCACGGCGTTCTTGCATGACGGACCGACAACGATCTTTTCCATGTAGCAGTCGGGAGCGTGCAGCAATCCGCCCTTTTCGGACGCCGCCAGCACCGTGATCGCTCCCGGCGAGCCAGTCGCGCATAGATTCGTTCCCTCCAGCGGATCGACCGCGATATCCACATGCGGAACGTCCCGGCCGTCGCTGAACGTGCCACCGACCTGCTCGCCGATATAGAGCATCGGCGCTTCGTCGCGCTCGCCTTCGCCGATCACGATGGTGCCGTGCATGGGAACCGTGTCCATGGTCTTGCGCATGGCTTCGGTTGCGACCTGGTCGCTCAGCGGACGGTCGCCCTGTCCCATGGTGCGCGCCGACTCGATTGCGGCGTTCTCTACGACGCGCAGGAACTCGAGGGCAAGATCGCTCTCAATGTTTTGTCCGAAATTCTTCGCATGGGGCTCGGCACGGGGAGTAGTGACTTCGGCTGGCATGAATGCCTCCTCTAATTTGACAGCCTTGCTGCGGCTGTCTGACGGCGTCGGATGGCGGCTGCCGATTGGCGGGAGCGGCCGAATCGATGTCGCGACGCGACTTGAAAATATATCGCCTCCGGCGCAGATATGGAAGTGAAAGGGCGCACAGCCCAGGGTGACGCAGATTACGAGCCATGCAATTCTGCTACTCTTTGGCCTGACAAGCCGGTGCCCCAGAGCCTGCCCTGAGCTTGTCGAAGGGTTCGCGCCCGTCCTTTGGGCGCTAACCTGGGTGTGGCAGAACCTGAGGAACACAGAGGGGCTTATGAACCCAGAGCGCCGAGAGCCTGCCTACCTGTTCACCGAAAAACAGGTTGCCGATAAGAGCGAAATCGCCCGCCGATTTCTCGATACTCGCACTCGCCTGAATGCAAACGTCGACAAGGCCGACAACTTCCTCGTCAAACGTTATTACAATCTGGACCACAACGCGTATCTCGAAGGAGCCGTCCCGGCAAAATACAAGGAACTGATGGGATTGGTAGCGTCCTCATGTTTGCGCTGCGACGATTGCATTCACTATCACATTATTCAGTCCTACCGCCTCGGCGTAACCCGCGCCGAACAAGAAGAGGCGCTCAACGTGGCGCTGATCGTCGGCGGCAGCATAGTGATCCCGCACCTCCGCCGCGCCTACGAATTGCTGTCGGAGCTGTACGGATGAGTTCGCCCACCCGTGTCTATCACCCCCACGCTACCGGCCGAATGGAGTCTCTCGCCGGCCTGCCGCTCGCCTCATTCTGGTCACGCGCTACAGCTTATTTCCTGGATTTGATTCTGGTCGTGATTGTCTGGGCTCCAGTGACCTACCTTTTTCTGCATCTTGTGCACCGTGGAGAAAAAGACCTTCACATCGACTTGAAGTGGGATTTCCACGAACCATCCGACATCGTCTTTGCGCTTTTATATTTCGGATTGACACTCTACTTTGGCAACGGCCAAACGCCGGGCAAACGGCTGTTGAAGATCCGCGTCGTCTCCCTCGTCCACGAACGCATCACCTTCTGGCAGGCGATGGAACGCGCGCTGGGCTACGGCGCTTCCATCCTGGAGGCAGGATTTGGTTTCTTTCAATTCTTCACCAATCCCAACCGCTGCTGTGTGCACGACCGCATCGCCGAAACAATCGTGGTGAGAGAACGTCCGCGCACGTGAAAGAACGCCCTCACACGGATGAACCTCACCTTGATCCTTGAAGATTTCCTACGTCGAATCGCGGCCGGTTCCCACACAACGCGGCGTTCGTTGTGTGGGCAACCGGAAAAATTATTCACCGAGTTATTCGGAGGTCGGCTCGAACAATTCGGCGGGTGCGAGCGAGGACTGCTCGAGCGCCCGGAACCATGGGCATGGAGCGGTTTTCGGGCTTACCTGTATGGCGAGACGGAACCGGTCCGAGCGAAGTTTCAGGAATGGACACTCCAGATCAAGCCTCGTTGTCGAGAATCTTGGTAGCGTCGAGAGCCCACTCATTCGCACAGGAACGCGAATGAGTGGAGCACCCGGCGCGTAAATCTCAGTCTGGCGAATTAAGCAGGCTAGTCGACCGTAAAACTGGTCTTACTGGTCGCGGAGCCCGCCGGAGTAACGATCTTAATTTTCCCGGTCCTTGCGTGGGCGGGCACAGTCGCCGTCACCTGCGTGTCGGAAACCACGGTGAACGTGGCAGGCTTAGTTTCGAATTCCACGGCTGTGGTTTGCGTAAAGCCGGTTCCTGTAATCGTCACCGGAGTTCCCACGGGCCCGGAAGGCGGGGAGAACCCTAGAATTGAGGGCGTGTTCAACCCTTTGAAGCCCGTTGCCCGGGTGGCTCCAGTGGGCTGAAAGTGGCCAACGATCTCGTTGTGATCGTTGATGGTGTCGATGCTGGTGTTCGTACCGCTCGGATCATCGGCCACGTAATAAATTCCGTTGGCGAGAATTGCGCCGTGCAGCTCGTTACTGGAATCGGTCCAACCGAACGCGATTTCACCGCGGTTGTTAATCGAATGAACCTCTGTAAACACGGCGCTCGGGACGTACAACTCAGTATAGGTGCCGCCGTCGAGCAGCCATGCCGAGACGAACCCGCTGGAGTTCACCGATTGCAAGGTGATCTGGTTGCTGGTGTTGATGCCGACGGCAAGGGTGACCGAAGCGCCGGGCGCATCCAGCGTCTGGTATGAAGACCCATCAAAAAGAAACCCATGTTCGCCCACATTGTCGGCAAAAGCCCCGACCACGAGTCCATCGTCATTGATGCCGTAGGCGGTTGTCCCGGCAGTCGCGGTCGGCACAATAATGTCGGTGAAAACGCCGTCTTGGTATACAAATCCGTTGCTGAAGCCGGCCTCGAGAGCATACCCTCCGGCGATCGCTCCCGCTGAATTGATCCCGTAGCAACTGGTGCCGATCCCATTCGGGTCAGTGATCGTGGTCACGGTGGTCCCTGCACGCATGAAGCAATGGCTCACACCACTCGAATCCGTGTAATTTCCCGTCATCACGCCGGAATCGTTCACACCGTAGACGTCCGTGGTCTCGGAGTGGGGGATTTTCACAGTTGTGAACTTGTACGACGCTTGAGCCAGGACCAATTGCGTTGCCGCCACGGTTAGCGCCAGAACCATCAGAGCCCAGGTAGATTTGTATTTCATAGAGATCGAAGCCTCCTTGGAATGTTGTTGTCGGCCAACCCGACCTGGTCGGGGGATAGTGCCGCTTAGTTCGATCCGGCGAGGAACATGGCGTCTTCATGCCATGCCCTGCCCCCCCGTCAATCGGATAAGCTAGAATGGCCGCTGGAAGAGACTTGCGGGCCCCACTCCCCAGTTCGCGGTCACTGCTGGTTGGCACTGTGCCGCGCAACTGGCTGGCAAGTCTTGAGTGGTCTTCATTTTTTTCTCAATTGTTCTGATTCGCCATGAACAGGCCGTCCACGGCTCTATACGAGTTCGGTTCCTTCCGCCTGAATCCCCAGGAACGCACCCTTCTGGAAGGCGATGAACGGGTGGAGCTTCCTCCCAGGGTTTTCGACACTCTCCTGGCGCTGGTCGAAGACAGCGGCCGCCTGGTGGAGAAAGACAAACTGATGCAAGCGGTCTGGCCCGATACGGCGGTCGAGGAGAGCAACCTCAGCCAGGCGGTCTACCTTCTGCGCAAAATCTTGCACGACGGAGAGAATGGAGTACGGTACATCGAAACCGTTCCCAAACGGGGCTACCGATTTGTGGCCAGCGTCCAGCAACTGGGGACGGCAGAGGAAGCTGAGAAGCCAGCACAGGATGGCTCGCTGCAACCCCTGCTACGACCTCGGATCGACGCCGCCGCTAGTCAAACTGTCCACGCAAACGGAACCGCGGGACGACCATCTTTGAGATCACGCTGGGGACCGGGGTGGTTGCCCCTCCTGGCAGTCATCGCCTTGCTGGCCGTATTCGCGGGAACCGTAGGATGGAATCGTCTCCGGAGTCAGACGGATGGAGAGCCCATCCGCTCGCTGGCTGTTTTGCCGCTGCAAAACTTATCCAATGATCCCGAACAGGAATATTTTGCGGACGGCATGACCGACGAGCTCATCACCGACCTGGCTCAGGTGCGGCAGCTCAAAGTAGTTTCCAAGACCTCCATCATGCAATACAAAGGGGTGCGCCGGCCGCTGCCGCAGATCGGCCGCGAACTGGGTGTGGACGCGGTGGTTGAAGGTTCGGTCTTGCGGTCGGGTAATCGTGTGCGCATCACCGCCCAGCTCATTCGAACCACGACCGACCGGCATCTTTGGGCCAAAGCTTATGAAGGCGACTTGAAAGACATCCTGTCGCTCCAGGCACAAGTAGCCGAGGCAATTACTGACGAAGTAAAACTTAGTTTGACCCCTGGGGAGCGCAACCGCTTCCGTGCTTCGCGCCCGCCAGTTGACCCCGAGGCGTATGAAGCTTATCTTCGCGGCCGCTATGTCTGGAACCGTAGAAACGTGGAGGGATTCCAGCAGGCGATCGACGATTTTCAGCATGCGATCGAGAAGGATCCGAATTTTGCTCTGGCATACTCGGGCTTGGCGGATTGCTATACCCTGCTGGCCTTGGACACGCTCGGCCCTGGGCTGATGGAGAAAGCCAAAGCATCGGCCGAGAAAGCGCTCGCCCTGGACGACGGATTGGCGGAGGCACACACCTCTCTGGCGGCGGTCAAGATATTTCTCGATTGGGATTGGCCGGGGGCGGAGAAAGAGTTCAAACGCGCTCTGGACTTGAATCCAAATTACGCTCCAGCCCATCACTGGTACGGCACCTTGTTGCTGGGAGCGCTGGGGCGGCATGAAGAAGCTCTGGCTGAACTCACGCGCGCGCAAAGTCTCGATCCTTCGTCGCTGATCGTCAACACGGACATTGGGTATGAGTATTATCTCGCCCGCCAATATGACGCGGCCTTCTCCCAATACCAGAAAGTGCTCGCCATGGATCGCACTTTTGTGCCTGCACATCACGATCTATTGTCGTATTACGCGCAGCGCAAAATGTACGACGAGTGGCTACAGGAACTGATCGCAGTCAGGCTTCTTATCGAACAGCCAAAACAGGCGCAAGCCGCCAAGGACCTGTATGCCAAAGGCGGATTCCCCAGAGTCATGATGGAAATGGCCACTTCTCGGGGAACATTGGAGGCCGGGACGATAGCAAGTAACCGGGGATCGTTTTGCACGGCGGCTGAAGCGTACGCTACATTGGACGCGGTCCGGCCGGCGATGGCAGCGCTTGAAAAGTGCTACGCGAACCGGGAGCCCGGACTCATCTACCTTAAAGTTGACCCTGTGTGGGACCACCTGCGTCCTGAACCGGCCTTGCAAGCCTTGGAACACAGCATGGGTCTCGAGTAGCCGCATGATCCGACAACCGCGAATCGACCTACTCAGCGTGGGTGCCGGGTGCCCGAGACAACGTCTTGAAAATCACAGGTGGCCCGACTCCCGCAAAACTCCCGACCGGTCAGCGACTGATTCCCCCTCCCTCGAAGACCACCACTTGGGTCATCGGAGGAAAAAGAAAATCAAAGACGAACATCGGACTAAAAGTCGCGGACACAAAAGTCGAGGAATAGAAGCTGGCGAAGAACTGGCGAAGAAAAGGAGGGCCGGTGGGAGAAGCGGCCCATTCAAGCCTTCTTTGGCTTGAGTGGGAAAATTCGGAAGGGATCCCGGGAAACGACCCGAATCCCAACTGCCATAGAATAGAATGTCATGAAACCGCTTAAACACCTACGAAATTATTGGGCCTTTTTGTCTACTTTCGTACCCTGCAAAAGTCCACCTTCGTAGCCCCTACCAAAGTGGACATTTTCCCTGCAAATTGTCGGCAGCGACTGCCCCCTCATGCCCACATATCGCTTGCCCTTATTAAGGGTTTCCCTTATTATGGGTACATGAATGTCACGCTTTCGCTGGATGACGATTTGGTCCGGGAAGTCAGGAAAATTGCGGTCGAGCGCGATACTACACTGACCGGGCTGGTGCGGGGTTATCTCCAGGAAGTTGCAGCTGAGCACACCAAATCCGGGCGCAAGCGCAGGGAAATCGAAGCGCTTCGAAAGAGCTTTGAGAGGCTCAAGTTCAACGTAGGAAAGCGAACGTGGAAACGAGCAGACCTCCATGAGCGGCGCTGATTTCCTCGATACCAATGTGTTCGTGTACGCGTACAGTTCAGTGATCGCTGAGAAACAGCGAGTCGCCAAGAACTGTTAGGAAGTGGCGGTCGCAGGGAAGCTCGTGATTTCGTCGCAAGTCTCGTCCGAATTCGCCACTGTTTGCTTCACAAGGTTTCGCCATCGGCGACGCGCGGAAGCTATAACGGAAGGACTGGACTCGCTTGCCTCGATACGTTCGATCGCTCCCGATGTTGAACTGGTTCGGCGCGCAGTCGAGGCACGAATGCCGTATGGAATCCATTTCTATGATGGCATGATTGTCGCGGCTGCGGAGCGCGCTGGCTGCCAACGAATCTGGTCGGAAGATCTGAGTCGACGGGCCAGGATTATTTTGGCGTCACGGTGGTGAACCCGTTCCAACAGGCCCTGCCACGCGAGGCCTGACGCCGGGCCCCTTCCCTTCCCTGCTACAATCGCTAGCTCCATGATTCAACGGAACTTCCGGTTCCACAGAAACGTATCTAGCATGTGCTGTTAGGGATTAGTCTTTACACGATCCAAGAGTTGGATGGGCGGGTCGCCCGTCTCCACACCATCTAGAACCTGGGTGGGCCGGGCAGCCCGCCCTACATGATCTGAATGGAAGAAACCCAGGTTGTCGGATTGCTGGTCCGTCGCTGCATTGGAGGCGATGCCGCGGCCTGGGAGGAGATCGTTCAGCGCTACCACCGGCGCATTTACAACGTGTGCTACCGCTTTGCGGGCGATGCCGAAAACGCGCAGGATCTGACGCAGGAAGTCTTCATCAAGATGTACCGCACCCTTAGCACCTATGACTCCGGTAAGGGCGCGTTTATGACCTGGGTCACCACCATCACGCGCAATCTGCTGGTGGACCACTTTCGAAAGACCAAAGGCGACCGGCTCACGGATTCGATCGACCAGCCGCGTTTCCGAGCACGAGGACGCGCAGCCGTTGAGCGCGCAGATCGCTGACCCGGCTCTGCCTCCGGATGCGCCGTGACAGCCGGGAGACGCGGGAAATGGTGCATTAGGCGCTGCAAGAAGCTGTCTCCGGAACTGCGGGAGGCGGTGATTTTGCGCGACCTGCAGGACATGGACTACCGGGAAATTGCCACCGCTTTGAGGGTCCCGGAGGGGACCGTGAAGTCAAGAATTAATAGCGGGACGGGCGGAACTAGCGCGCCTTCTACAACGTACATATAGGCAGGTGATCTGATGTCAGAGGAAAGCAAATACGGGATGGCTTGCCCGGAGTTTGAAGGGCTGCTGACCGAAGCCATGGAAGGGCAGCTGACGGGCGCGGGCACCAAACAGGAAGCGCCGGCTGCAGAGCCTTCGACAGACGCCATCATTTACAAGAATACGAAGTATGAGTTTACCTTCTCGCTGCCGGAAGGATGGAAGGGCTACACCGTGGTTACGGAGCAGTGGGAAGCCAGCGACACGCAAAGGGGCGTGGTGGAGCGGGGGCCGATCGTCTACATCCGACCTCCTGATTGGAGCAAGGAGAATCCGCGACAAGATATTCCGATCATGGTATTCACGTTGACGCAGTGGGAGTCGGTGGAGCATGGCGATGATTTTGTTGGCGGACAGGCGATCGTTCCTGGCGAGCTTGGACGCAACCGCAAATACGCGTTTGCCGTGTCTCGCCGGGTCGAGGACTCCGACCTGGCTGGCGCGAAAGAAGTAAACGAAATTTTGCAGCGCCATCCGCTGCACCCGATCTGGTCGAAATGAATGTC
>CAWDPB010000107.1:0-46018 GCA_963804075.1 uncultured Acidobacteriaceae bacterium
GGCATCGACTCGCTGGATACTTCCCTGCCGCCAGGATCGCAACTGCAAACGGCGAACAACGTGGAAACGATGGGCATCGTTTCGTTACAGCATACGTTTTCGCCTAATTCCGTCGGTGAACTGCGCGGAATGGTGCGCGACAATGAAAACAATTTCGACTCCAATGAGTACTCCACGCCCATCGAGATCTTCCAGCACAATTGGTTTCGAGAAGGATACGTGCGCGGCACAGTCAGCGTTGACCGCGGCCGGCATCAGTGGAAATTTGGGTTCGAGACCGACAACACAACACTGAATGAAAACCTTCAGCTATCAGATTACCGATCCGAGCCAGTTCAGCAACAATCCTCCGCCTCCGTTAACTTTCTATTTCCTCGGCAACCATCTCGATCTCGAGCAGTCCGCCTTCGTTCAGGATCGCATCCGCCTCGGCACGTGGACGGTCAGCGCCGGCCTGCGCTGGGACCATTATCAGCTTCTGCTCAACCGGCAGGCCTTTCAGCCGCGCCTTGCCGTCTCGCGTTACTTCAAATCGGCAGACTTGTTGTTGCACTTTTCCTATGACCGCGTGTTTCAAACGCCATCATTCGAAAATATTCTTCTTTCCAGCTCAACCGCCGTCCAATCGATCAACCCGACGGACTTCTTACGGCTGCCCACCCAACCTTCGACCGGCAACTATTACGAAGTGGGAATGACGAAAGGCATTCTTGGAAAGCTAAAACTCGACACAAACTACTACCGGCGCGATGCAAACAACGCTGCCGATGACAACCAACTTCAAAACACGGGTATCAGTTTTCCCATCGCCTTCCGGAAATCCACCATCTACGGGGGCGAAGCCAAGATCGAGGTTCCCGACTGGCGTCGTTTCTCCGGTTTTGTCAGCTATTCGTACATGGTGGGCAATGTCTGGTTCCCTGTGACGGGCGGGTTGTTTCTGGGCGATGATGCACAGGCGGCGCAAACGGGCATAGGTCATTTCCCCGATTCACAAGACCAACGCCATACTGTGCGCGGGAGAATACGCTACCAAGTGAGACCGCGCTTCTGGCTTGCGACCGGAATTCAATACGACACAGGGTTGCCGTTCGACTTCCAATGCGCCTCGACTTCAACTCTTGAACAATGCGTTTACGGACCAAATGGACCGGCCCAGATCTACGGACAAGCCGTCGTGGACCGTATCAACTTCGTGCGCGGGCGGATCTATCCTGCGTTTCAGGTTAATGCCTCGGCGGGGGTGGATGTTTACAAGTCGGATCGCGTGAAGATGCAGTTTCAGGCCGACGGGCAGAACCTCACCAACGTTCTTGACGTGATCGATTTCGGAGGCCTTTTCTCCGGCAACGCGATTGGCCCGGCGCGTAGCTTCTCGCTGCGCCTCAACACGGTTTTCTAGCCATAGAACAACAAACAGAGCAACAATCTGGCTTCGGGAACTTGCTTCCCCTCCTTGAATCGCACCGGCCTCTCGGATTTTCCGCAGCCTGCTAAAATGCTGTGGCTTGCTGACGACAATCGACTGGAGCCCCGTGCCTTCAAACCACCCTTCAGAGCCATTCCTCAGCTCGCGGGAATGGCACGCCGTCAGCGCCGCCTTCCTGGGCTGGACGCTCGATGCATTCGACTTTTTTGTCGCGGTCTTTCTCGTCAACATCCTCGCGGCGCAGTTTCAGGTGCCTGCGTCCAAAATCATTTTCACCACCGCGGCGACTCTGGCGATGCGGCCGGTAGGAGCGGTCATTTTCGGTCTCCTGGCCGACCGTTATGGACGGCGCGGACCGCTCATGGCGAATGTCGTGTTCTTTTCCGTAGCAGAGTTGCTCTGCGGGTTCTCGCCGAACTACACAGTCTTTCTGCTGTTGCGCACCGTTTACGGCATCGGCATGGGCGGCGAGTGGGGTGTGGGAGCGTCGCTCGCAATGGAAAGCATCCCGCCGAAGCGGCGAGGAATCATCTCCGGCATTATTCAGTCGGGATATTCGTGCGGTTATTTGCTGGCCGCGGTCGCGGCAAAGGTCGTCCTGCCCTTTTGGGGATGGCGCGCGATGTTCTGGGTGGGAGGGCTGCCGGCGTTGCTGGCGTTCTATATCCGTTGGAAGGTCAAAGAGTCTGAGGCGTGGAAGCAACACCGTGCTCCAGAATTCAAGGCAATCGGCAAAGCCGCGGCCTCGAATTGGAAGCTGGTCTTATACATGATCGGGCTGATGGCCCTCATGAATTTCCTCTCGCACGGGACGCAGGATCTGTACCCTCACTTTCTCCAGTCGCACGGATTCACTACCTCGACCGTCGCCAACGTGGCCATCTTCTATAACGTGGGCGCCCTGGTCGGTGCTCTCACTTTCGGACGTCTCTCGGAATCGCAGGGGCGCCGCCGCACGCTCGTGCTGGCCACGATTGTGGCCCTGTGTCTGATTCCGGCGTGGGCGTTCGGAAAGACACTCCTTGCGCTGGCCCTTGGAGCATTCGTGGTCCAGATCGGCGTACAAGGGGCCTGGGGAATCATTCCCGCTCATTTGAATGAGTTGTCGCCGCCCGCAGTGCGCGGATTGCTTCCCGGACTCGCTTACCAACTCGGAAATTTTGTAGCGTCGCCGGTCAACACCATCGAATACTACCTCCGCGATTTGTGGGGATATTCGTGGGCGCTGGCAGCATTCGAGATTGTAGTGATCACGCTGCTGGCACTGGTGGTAAGCCTGGGCCCAGAGAGCAAGGGCCGGCAATTCGTGCGGGCGGAGGAAGACAGTCTTAAGCCCTAAGCAAGCTGTCTTGCGCAAGTACGACCCGGATTGTGTGCGTTCGCGTCAGGCTGCTTTCCCAGGCTGGTGCTTGCCGGTAACCTTGCGTTGCTCAAGGACAACCGCCGCACCGAGGAATACTCCGATTAAGCCGAAAACGCCGAGCGCGATAAGCGCAACCATTAGGATGGGCATAAATCCCTCCTGGCTGAGATTCTGGTCTCGGAAGGAACTGTGCGCGGTGACAAGAGTCACTCCTAATTGTGAGATTCGAATTCCCATTCCTGTTGCCGAATGAGGCGAGTTCCCGCGATCCAACTCCGAAACCCCTAAAAAGACTGCTACAGTTAATTTGCACGCCGACGAGCCGGACGTGCACAACCATCACGAAGGAGAAGGCTCGCATATGCGCATAGGGGTCGTAGGCTCGGGGTATGTCGGACTGGTAACAGGCGCCTGTTTTGCCGATCTGGGGCACGAAGTCGTCCTGGTCGACAACGACGATAACAAACTGAAAGCGTTGCGTAACGGGGATGTACCAATCCACGAGAGGTTCCTGCCCGAACTGCTTGCCAAACATCGTGGCGAGCGCATCAAGTTTTCTGGTGATTTGCAGGCGGCCACGCGGGCAAGCGAGGTGATCTTCATTGCCGTCGGTACTCCGCCAACGGAGAGCGGAGACGCCGACATGTCCTACGTGGAGTCGGTGGCTCGCGAGATCTCCGGTGCGATGGACAGTTACAAGGTAGTTGTTGAGAAGAGCACCGTCCCTGTCTACACCAACCAGTGGATACGGACGATCATTCTGCGGGAAGGCGCCGATCCGGAGATGTTCGATATTGCCTCGAACCCGGAGTTCCTGCGCGAAGGCACCGGCGTCACCGACTTCTTATATCCCGACCGGATTGTTGTGGGCGTCGAAAGCGAGCGCGCCGCCCAGGTTATGAGGCAGATTTACGGGCCGCTTACCAGCGGATGGTATTACAACCGGAGTGAAGCGATTCCCCGCCCCGACCGCGCCCAGGTGCCGCCGCGGCTGATCGTTACCAGCGCGCGCAGCGCGGAGTTGATCAAGCACGCGTCGAATGCGTTTCTTGCGATGAAGATCTCTTTTATCAACGCGGTCGCGTCCATCTGCGAGACCGTTGGGGCGAATGTGCAGCAGGTATGCGATGGGATCGGCACGGACTCGCGCATTGGGCAGAAATTTATGAACCCGGGAATCGGATACGGCGGATCGTGTTTTCCCAAGGATCTGATGGCATTTCGGGCTATCGCCAAGGAATGCGGATACGATTTCCGGCTGCTGGAGGAAGTGATTCGAATCAACGAGGACCAGCGCCACCGCTTCCTTCGCAAGGTACGAAGCGTGCTGTGGACGCTGCGGGGCAAGAAACTAGGCGTGTTGGGACTGGCGTTCAAAGGCGGGACCGATGACATCCGCGAATCTCCCGCGCTGTTGCTGGTGCAGGAATTATTGCGTGAAGGCTGTGTCATCTGCGCCTACGATCCGGCGGCGATGGAGCGCGCTCGCGAGGTTCTCGGAAGCGGAGTGGAGTTCGCGCCCGATCCGTACCTGGCGGCCAAGGGCGCCGACGCAGTGCTTATTCTGACGGAGTGGGAGGAATTCGCTTCGTTGGATCTGGAAAGACTCCGCGGAGCAGTGAAATACCCAATTGTGCTGGATGGACGCAATCTGTACGATCCCGCAATGATGACTGAGCACGGATTCTCCTACTATAGCGTCGGCCGCCCGCCGGCCTTGCACGAAGAAACGGCTGCGGCCCGTATAACGAAGAAGGAGCGCGCCTGACACGATGAGCATGAAACGGGCGCTGGTAACTGGCGGGGCTGGTTTCCTCGGCTCGCACTTGTGCGACGCGTTGCTGGCCGACGGCTATCGAGTATTGGCCCTGGACAATCTGCTTACCGGCAGCATTGAAAACATTGCACATCTGCGCAATGACTCGCGATTCGAGTTCACGGAAAAGGACGCATGCGAGCCAGCGGACTGGGGAGCGCTCGACTACGTCTTCCACTTCGCAAGTCCGGCCAGCCCAGTCGACTATGCCGAACACGGCATCGCCACACTGCGTGTCGGATCGTACGGCACGTTTGAAACACTCGAAGCCGCGCGACGCTGCGGCGCGACTTTCATGATCGCTTCAACCTCGGAGTGCTACGGAGATCCGCTTGTGCACCCGCAGCCGGAATCGTACTGGGGGCACGTCAATCCGATAGGCCCGCGCTCGGTGTACGACGAAGCAAAGCGGTTTTCCGAGGCCGTGACCGCGGCCTATCGCCGCTATCATCACGTCGATACTCGAATTCTCCGCATCTTCAATACCTACGGGCCCCGCATGAAACTCCATGACGGCCGCGTCATCCCCAACTTTATGGGGCAAGCACTGCTGGGCGAAGATCTCACGGTATATGGCGACGGCAGCCAGACTCGGAGCTTTTGCTATGTGAGCGACGAAGTGGACGGAATTTTGCGGCTGGCAAAATCGCAGGAACACGATCCCGTCAACATCGGAAATCCAACCGAATTCACAATCTTGGAGTGTGCCAGGAAAATAATCTCCGCGACCGGATCGAAGAGCCAGATTCGATTTGAGCCGCTACCCGAAGACGATCCCAAGCAGCGCCGTCCGGATATTTCAAAAGCCAAACGGTTGTTGAACTGGGAGCCGGTCGTGGATTTGGAAAGTGGCTTGAAGCTTTCTCTCGAATATTTCCGGAAAGCCGTGCTGAAAGGGACGTCGCCCGTTTAGCGCGGTTGTTCGTCGAGCGCAGGGCCGGCGGCCAGCACCCCGAGCAAGCGCAGAACCTCCTCCTGCTCTGTTGTATCGCGAAATACAAATCGCACGCCCATACCGAAGCCGGGATGGGTAGCCAGAATTTTCCCTTGGATTTTGAATTTCATGTCGGCCGTTCGAACTAGGATCTCCACGCCGCCCTTCCCGCTGAGCGGCGAGGGCATCTCGACATAACAGCCGCCTTCGCTGAGATCGGAAAGCGTGCAGCGATTCGGAATCTTGGATCCCAGCTGATAGACTTCGGCTCCGATCGTGCAAGGGAGCCGCTGCGCCCTGCGGCGATTTGCTCCATCCAGGGCCTTGAGCGGAACTTCGGACGGCTGAGGAGACGACCGTGGCTGATGCGTGACCTGGACAGGCGGTTTCGGTGCAGGCTCTTTTTCTATAAGGTCCCTTTGTACAGGCTCTTTCTTCGCTGCCGTTTTGGGTGTGGGCTCTTTTTGCGAGATCGGCTTTCTTTCGCTCTCCCTCGGCAGGGTGCTTCGCTTCTCAAGCCACGAGCGAATCAGCCGGTGGGATGCTTGCGGGACATCAAGAAAACGGATTCCAGTACGCCCGGCGGAATCCTGCCAGGCCACTTCGCCGGACAGGCGCACAATCTCCTTCTGCCCGGGCAGAGAAAACTCAAAATAGACCTTGCCGGCATCGGGCAGACGCCCGGCGGTTGTGATTGCAATGCCACTATCGCTCAGGTCCGTAAGGGTTGCCTTGAGATCGGGCGCTCCGGGGTACGAAACATCCACTGCCAGACTCACAGGCGCTCGCGAACGCCGGCGACGTTCGCGGCGCATCAATCCGCGTGCCGCCATCATACTCAGCCGCACTCCCTCCAGTGAAAGCGGGCGGTACAAAACGAAGTTCACGCCCAGTTGAAACACGGGGCGAGCGTTGAAGTCCTCGTTCACAATCGCGATCAGCACGGCTTGCTTGTTCTGCGGAGATTGCCGCACGCGGGAAAGGAATTCCTTGGAACTGTCATCGACTCCATACTCGAAAAGAATGGCGTCGTAACGTTCATCGCTCACCAGTGTTAGTCCGCGCGAAATCGAGGATGTCTGTTCCACACCCATCCCCATCTCGTACAGAACCGGCATCAGCAAGCTGGCCGACTCCTGATCCGGAAACACTACCAGTGCCCGCAAATCCATTATGTTTTGATCGTAAGAAACAATGATGGCCCCCACAAGTTACCTGCGTCATGGCAGCGCTCTCGTCGGGGCATGGTCAAGAGTGGATGCAACGTGCGCTCACCACTCTGGGGGCCCTAAGAGTAACGGTCCCACGATTACCTTACCAACGGCCATTGTCCGAAAGTCGGGTGTACCCCGGTACTTTGACGCGTTCCCAACCTCCTCCTACCATCGACTTACTTAGCCGTGTATTCGGAGTCCTACCCCCATCGGATCGCGCGACTTGCCGGCTAAGGCGGATGTCGTTTTTGCCTGCCGGGCAGGCGGGGAAAGAAATGTTGAAAACCAAAGTAGCACTGCATCGGGATCAAGCAAGTGGTTTCAGCCTGATCGAAATGATGATCGTGATCGCGATCAGCCTGATCGTGACCGTGATCTCCGTCGTCAGCCTTGTTCCTTTGCTGCGACAGCAGCACGTGACCAACGCGTACAACATCACGTTGGCGGCCATGCGGCTGGCCCGCGACAACGCAGTGGCGCAGCGCACGTCGTATTCGGTGACTTTTTCAACCGCTGCCACGCCGAACACCATCGTGGTCGCCCCCGTGTTGCCAAGCGGGGCCAGTACTTTTACCGGCCAGCAAAGCTCCGTAACATATCAGCTGCCGACGGACGTATCGTTTCTCGCGCAAACCGGCCTCCCGAACACGACCACGACCGCTCCCGACAGTTACTACAACTCCGCTCTCAGTGCTATCGATTTAGGATTTGCCGCCAATGGCTACACCTCCGGCGTCAGCACAGTTTATTTCTGCCCTGACGGTTCGGCCCAGAATTCCCAGGACGGCACTGGAAACTGTTCGGGCAGCTGGGATGGGGGCGTGGTTTACATTGCGCAATCGGGAAACCTGTTGAGTTCGCGGGCAATCACACTCTGGGGGGGAACAGGCCGCATTCATGGCTGGCGGCTCTATAGCAAGAGCGGAGGAGGGTATCAATGGTTACGCCAATGAAGCGGCACAGCGTTAAATCCCGAGCGCGGCGGCAGTCGCAGGGCGGATTTTCAATCATTGAAGTCATGGTCTCGATGTGCGTGCTCACCGTGGGGCTGGTAAGCCTGCTGGGCGTATTTGGCTTGGCGATGGCCTCCACCCAGAGCACACAGCAGGACATGATTGCGAAACAGTTAGCCGATGAGGCCTACGAAAGCATCGTAACGGCACGCAACACGTCGCAAATCACTTTCGACGACATCCAGAATACTGGTTCCACCAACTGCCCGGTCACGAACATATCCCCCTGCGGCATCTTCCTGAGCCCAGCACAACAGATATACAACGCCGGCACCGATGGAATCTACGGAACGGCGGACGACTCCTCCTCCGGCGTGAGGCAAACCCTGCACGATCCTGGGCCGGATGGAATCTTCGGCACCTCGGATGACGTGTACGTCCCTCTGACCGGCTATCAGCGCACCATTGCCATCGGGTCCGTAACCAACTCGCAGAATCAGCTCGTGGATTCGCTGCGCAGCGTCACCATCACGATCCAGTACACGACGGCCCAAACCAGAACTACGAGATCCTACATCTTGAATTCGTACATTTCACAGTTCCAGTAATGAGGGGTCTATGAGCAAGCGCTCGACAAACCGTGCAAGAGGATTCAGCCTGCTGGAGATGACGGTCGCCACGGCCCTCGGATCGCTCGTGGTGGGCGCCGCCGTCCAGATGTACGTACAAGGCGTGGGCGCAACCTGGACGGTTTCGCAGCGGGCCGAAATGCAGCAGGATTTCCGGGCTGCGTCCAACATACTAACCAAGGACTTGAGCCTGGCGGGCGCGGGGCTCACGCAGGGCGCTGCCATTCAGCTTCCGACTTCATCGACTATTCCGGTGCTCGGCTGCGACCAGTCGAAAACCTGCTACATCAACGGTGCGTCGGTGAAGTATCCCGAACAGGGCACCACACCTTTTCTTTACGGGCTGCTGACAGGCTACAACGCCGGACCGACGATTTCCGGGCAGACCACCGATACCGTCACCGTGGTATACACGGACCCCAATTTCTACCTGGATTGCTACACCGCGACCGTCGCGAGCGCGACCACAGTTACGTTTGCTCTGCCCTCCACGACCAGCTCGAATTGCACCGCCCCAAGCACCAGCTCGATCCAGAGCATAAACGATGCGTCCGTGGGGCTGGTGCCGGGTGACCTGGTCTTGTTCACCTTTAACAGCACGCCGATTGTAGCCGAGGTTTACGGCGCCACCACCGAGTTCGACCACCGCCACCTTCGCTACCAGCGATCCTCTCAGTATGAACCAGGCAACCACCGTAACTAAAAGTCTGGGCAGCGAGTACAACGCAACAACGGCAACGGAAGGCTACGGAGTGCGCCTCTTGGTGGTCACCTACTACATCGATAACTCCGTCAGTCCATCTCGTTTAATGCGGCAGATCAACGGGCAATCTCCAATGCCAGTCGCGGAGAGCGTGGTTTACCTGAAGTTCAGCTACGACCTGTTTAATACCTCCACCAATACCACCGCGGTGAGTTGCCAGAATCCCGGCGCCAGCACCGATGTCTGCACTTCAGGCAGTTCCAGCGGCCTTCTGCCCAACCAGATCACCCAAATCCACGTTCTGAACATGGCGATGGACGGCAGTGTGAAGGGGTCCTTATACGGGTTGGCGGGGGGAAATCAGTCGATCGATTTGCAGACCACTGTGAGCGCACGAAATCTGACGTACGTGAATAACTACAGCAATTAGGACTCGCCCTCCCGTGAATCGGCGGGAGATGCGAGCGGGGAAAGAAGAATCGGGAACAAGTAACGGGGAGCGACACATGGGAAGCCACAGTATGAAACAAGCAAAACTACAGAGCGGGGGGTTCACGCTGATTGCGTCCTTGCTGCTGTTGTTGCTGCTGTCGGGGATGGCAATCGGACTGATGATGATGGTCAACACCGAAGGCAAGGTGGGCGGGACCGATCTTCAGAACAACCTTGCCTTTCATGCCGCCGAAGGTGGCATCGAAAAAATGTTCTCCGATCTGAGCACGACCATTAACGCGGTGCAGGCGCCCAGCATCGCGGAAATCTGCGCGGTCAACAACCTTGCACCCAGCATCACCGGGGTCTCGTTCCCCTACTACGCTGTGCAGGCATCGGGGACATCGGGCACCGGGTCGTCGGCCACGACGGTGAATTGCAGCAGTATCGCCTCGGCGCAGGCAAGCACATCGCCAACCGCCAACTGGGGACAGATCACCGCCGGACCGGATAGCGGTTTGTACGCGCAGATCATGCCTATCAGCATGACGGTTACAGCCTCGATGTTGGGCGGGCAGGAAGTCAGCATGATGCGCAACGCGCAGATCGCGCTGATCCCTGTATTTCAGTTCGGTGTGTTTTGCGAAGCCGATTGTTCTTTCTTCAGCAATCCCACTCTCGATTTTGCCGGACGTCTGCACGCCAACGGCGATCTCTACCTGGGCGTCTCGAACAGCGCCACTCTGACTTTCCACGACAAACTCGAAGCCTATGGAAACGTCATCACCAATAATCTTCCGAATACCCTGCCCGCCAGTTCCAACAATGACAGCGGCACGGTTTACGTTCCCTCGGTGTCCTGTGCCTACCCGCCGTCTACAAATTGCGGCTGTCCCTTTCCAGGCAAGAGCGAGTCATCAGGGGGGTGGAATTGCGTGCAGTTCCCGGCGGCGGACGGCAGCGTGTCGGGGATGGGCGGCGCTCCGCCGGTGTCGCTGGATAACACTTCGTTCGATATTGCTACTTATGCCTCGAGCTATAACACCGCTTTTAATACGTTTTCTTCGAGTGTAAACAACGAGATCATCAACGGGGATTACGGAAATACGCATAGCGGCCAGGTGGGAACGAGCGCCAAGAAACTAACGCTGCCGTTTGTCAGTGGCACCCAACACGATTACGAACTCATCCGGCGGCCGCCGGACCAGATATCTTACCGCTGCGAATGTAAGCGACACGGCCGCGTTAAGCCAGTCGCGCGAATACAACCTCGCACAAATTCACGTGCTGTTGAGCGACGATCCAAACGATTTGCCCGGCGGATCTTCGGATTCTCAGAACGTCCGGCTGGCAAACCTTACGGCCACACAACTGAACGCACAGAATGGCGTCACAACGATCACTACTGGCGTCAATCCCTTTGGAATTTCCATATCCACGAGCAATTACAGCACTGCAACATGGGGAACGCCGGCATCCGGTTATACCTATAACCTCTACTTCGCTGCCGCCTCGAACGTGGTCCCAGTTCCGTCGTCCTGCGTTTCGGCCGCATCTTGCAGTACACCGGACTGGCTCTACGCACCTTGGCCATTTAGCGGACAATCCAGCTCACAGGGGCTCCAGCCGTCGAACCCGCACCCGACGAATTCAGGAGCAGTAAATTCTCCGGCTTACCTGATGAACGACACTACCGCTTTCAGCTACACGACCGGTACCCCTGCAACGTATCCGGCTATTACCGTTTGTCCGCCGGCGAGTCCGACGCCAGCCAGCATTCCGGCCAATTGTCCCACCACTCCGGGAACGTATCCGTATTACGCTCCTCCCAATCCCTCTACGCCGGTCGTAAGCAGCGCTCTAACGCCTTACAACTCGGCTAGGGCAAATTCCTGGAGCCTCATCGATGGCTACCTGCGTGTGGAATATCTGAACAATTCCGGCGCCTGGGTCCCAGTGACCCAGGAATGGTTGCAACTGGGATTTGCGCGTGGCGTGACGCCGCCGACATCGCCGGGAACGAACCCGATCACTCCGAACGCGATTCTGCTGCTTCAGCGGCCAGCCGACCGCGGCGCAAGCGGAAGTACCACGATTCCCACAGAACCAACGGTATCGGGCGGCATCTGGGCGGTCTCGCAAGCGAACACTCCGGTCTGTACGACTACGACTGGCACTGGATCCAGTCAGAGATGCACGGCGTGGACGGCAGCGAGTACGCGTCCGGTACCGTTCCTCGCATCGGACGCGGGATCGGGTGGACAGTGGGCTTTTGGCGTTACGTCGACCACCGCTCTGGCCAATCAGACGACAACTCCGCAGAGCCTGACCCAGTACAACTGGTATCCGATCAACTTCTACGACGCCCGAGAAGGCGAACCGCGAGATGTCACTACCAACCAGGGCAACGATAGCTGCACTACGAATGGGGTGATGAACGCCGTCGAGATCGATGTGGGCAATCTCAAGAAGTGGCTGGCCGGTACTATCAGCGGCAGCGGCAGCAGTGTGAATTACTCCAATCAGAATGGCTATGTTCTCTATTTCTCGGATCGGCGGGGCATGCTGTTGAATCCGCATCCACCGATGAGCCCGACTGGCGGAGTCTCGGCCAGATCCGGCGACTCGGGACTGGAAGATGTGATCAATGCCGACAATGCCGCAGGCACTCCGACGGACATAGCGTACAGCGATTCCAAAAACGAAGGAGCCAGCGAGGATACAAACCAGAACGGCTACATTGATACGTTCGGCGTTGCGAATCTGGGGTTGGGCTTCTATGGTACACAGGCCAGCACTAGCAAGAACCTTAACACCCAAATCACCAGCGTAACCCCGTATGATCCGTTCGGCACTGCTACCAACGCCCGGATAGCAAGCTGCAGCACCACTGGGCGCAAGAACTGGGTAAGTGGGGCACGCCACGTTCTGAAACTGGTGGATGGTTCGCTCGGCAACCTGCCCGCCACCCCAGTCGAAGTTTCCGTTAACGGCGTCAGCTTCTATGGTGGATTCACCGTGGCATCGGAGAATCCTGTTTACATCCACGGCGACTATAACAGCAGTTCGTCCGACACGTTTTTTTCAGGGGAGGCAAACGGGGTTCCGGGGGCGGATAACACTTCGCCTGCGCATGTTCCCGCCGCCGTGATTGCAGACACAGTCACGTTCCTCTCCAATAACTGGAACGACGATAACAGTACAATCCTCTCGCCCACGCAGCCGGGGAACCCGAGCAACCCCAACGCGTGCCCGTGTAACCGCGGCGCGGCGGCGAACACTTACTACCGGGTAGCGACCGCTGCGGGAAAAACTCTTACCTTCCCATACCCGTCTTCATGGGAAACTATCAGCAACAACTACCCCGAGGGCACAGACGGGGGAATCGGAAACTTTCTGCGCTTTCTCGAAGACTGGCAGGACACACCGTCCACCATGCATTACGGAGGCTCGATGGTGGAAATGTTCTACTCGACGTATAACACCGGCATGTTCAAGTGTTGTACATATTCGGTCTATGAGCCTCCCAATCCTCGCGACTATTATTTCGACCCCGACTTCACCACGCCCCAGGGTCTGCCTCCGGGAACGCCGATGTTCCGCGACGTGGAGAGCCTGGGTTACCGGCAGGTGCTCACTGCCAGAGGGCTGAACAACAACTAACGCAAACCCGCTAAAATCGCACAAAACCCCGATCCTCGCGGATCGGGGTTGTTTTTTTGCAATGGTAGTTCGCGATGTACCAGCCGTGGCTCGACGATCCGAGGCTTTCCGGAAGGAATCAATCAACTGCGTTTCTGTCCCGGCGCTGCGGAATCGCTTCCCTTTCGAGGTGCGGGTTCCGGCGGTGCGTTCAAAGGCAAGTCGGAAGACCAGGAATCCGCCAGGATCTTCCACGTGCCCACCGGCTGGCGAACCAGTATGACCAAGTATTTTCCCCTTTCTTCGCGACGCTTTCCCATCGCGACCGGAACCAGCATTTTGCACCGTCCCAGGTCCATCGCAATGTCTCCCATGATTTCCAACCGCAACGATTCCATCTGAACGTCACCTAAGCCCGCTTCCAGCACCGACGAAAGGAACTCTCGAATGGCAGGCAGGCTGCGCACGGGCGGCACGCTGGAGCGAATCAAGGTCGCATCCGCCGCATAAAGTTCCAGGAGGTCGTCGATGTGACGAGTGTTGCAGGCCTGCGCCCAGTCCTGAACCACCTGCCGGGCGGCAACTTCCGCGCGTCCTCCGGGCACTGTGCCGGCCGTACCCGGAGCCTTTCCATGCGGAGCGGAAGACTCACCCTCAGCCGCCGGCTTACTCGAAACCGCTCCCTGGCCCGGCACCAGATGATGAAAATGATGATGAACGTGCTGGTTGGGATCCGTTGCCGATCCCTCTCGCGCCAGTCCACACCACACGCAGAAACGCGCCGATGCGGGCAGTGTGCCTCCGCACGCGCCACAGGTATCGGCAAGCTCGGCCTGATTCGCCGATGCCAGATCCTGGGCCACTGCCGCGCCCCCGGACATTCGCTGAATGGCCTCGACCGCCGCCGCTACCGCATCTGGATTCGGCTTGGGCCAACGGAAGTTGGCCGGAAGGCGATGAAAAAGTCTTCGATCTCCCGGTTCCCGGCAGGTTTTTCGGTGGATTCGGCTGGCTTGGGATCGTCGTCGCTCACGGCACCCTCATCAACTCTATTGTAGGAGAATTCGCTTATTCCGGAAGGCTGAATCGTACACGAACCTCGGAATCGGTCGGCACGCCATTGCAAAGCGCCGGACGATAACGCCAGGCCCGTACCGCCCGCAGCACAGCGGCATCTTCATCGGCGCCACCGCTGTAGAGCACAAACGCGCTGTGCACCCTTCCATCGGAACCGATAATAAAGCTAACGCGCACCAGATTGCCATCGGGCTCATGAGGCAAAGAGGGTCCGGTGTCACCAGCGCCTCGGGCGGCTGGACGCTCTCACAACTCGGCTCCGCAAGAACGCGAGTGGTAGGTGTGAACTCGGCGGCGTGCGCGGATGCCTCGCGCAAATCGCGCTCCGATTGCCATAACGATGTCGGGAGTGGATTAACGCGCGGTTTGTCTGCCAGGCAGCAACCCGGCACACAACTGAGAACCAGCAGCACCACCAGCGAGGCCCGTGCTGCGGAAAGCATTACGGCGACCAGCGAGGCGCAGCCAGACGTAAACGAAAGTTTGTCCAGGTGACTGACGCTGACATCAAGCCGCCGGGCATCTCCCCTCGCATTCGCCGCAAGGCTCATCACGAACGGGGAGCGCAATCGGAATTCCATTAAACAAGAAATACAACTCATGTACCATCAGACACTTACGTCGTTTAACTCTTCCATCGCTTCAATCCGCTTCAGTTCTAACTGCAACTACTTGCAAGCCAAACTTGGCCGCCCATGCGCCACCACCGGTCGGTGACCTATCTACCTCGGTCTGTGAGCCACGTCACAGGGCAAGGCCAACTCCGGGAGCAAAATCAAAGAAGAAGTCGACTTTTTTGCTGGCCAAGGGAAAGGAATTTTGGAGGGTGCTATGTTCGAGCAAGAGCTTGAGTTGGAAAAGAGAAATTCGTCCATCGTTCCACTGCTTTTGATTGTCACCTTGATCGTGGCGATCGCCGGCGTGTCACTCTATTTCGTGCTCGAAAGCCGAAGAGTCCTTACGGCCGCGGAAGCCAGCCCCGTTGTGCTGGCCAGCATCGAGCGGCAAGCGCCGGTCACGCTCAAATTCACGACCGGATTGCTTAAGAGCGAAGTCGACCAGAAACCGCGGGACCCGAACTATCGCCTGCTCGACAAAGAAGGACTCCTGAAGCTCGGCAAAGACACAAACTACAAAACTCCCGTGTCGCTGACTCCGAAAGGCGAGGCGTGGCTGGCGGAGATCCCCGGTGTAACGAAATCGAAAAACAAAGATAACAACGACGAGTACACGGTGCCATTGGCCCAACGCAAGGTCGGGGAGATCGGCAAAATCGCCATGCTCAGCCCCACAAGAGCGACCGTGGAATATTCCTGGAGCTGGCAAACCACAAAGGCTGGCGATCTGTTCGATGCTTCCGGCCCCGCCGTAAAAGCCTTCAATACCTGGGACCGCTCGACTCTGATCGATAAATATGGAGCCAATTTTTATCACGCCGCTCCCGCGAAGGTTACCGTGTTGATGGTGAGGGGCGACAAGGGCTGGGAGATTTCAAACGAGTAAGAGTGAACGATCCATCAACCGTTCCCGTGACGGGAGTTGAGGGTAAAGTTCTCGCAGAAGAGCACGAGCAACTGGCAGCGGAATGGCGTACACCAGCTGCCCTGGCGCTGGTTCAACGTCGCGTTAATTCAACCCGTTCTGGGTGAACTTATAGGCGTTGTCTACTTTCTGGCCGCTCAGATAAATGCTGGACGCCTGTGCAGCCGTACTGTAATTGTCGACTACGATTCCGCTGGGACCTCCGTCGACAGCCGCCATCTTGGGCGTCGAGGAAGTTGTGGTAATCTCCGCCACACAGCCCGAAGTACCGGAGCCGGTGCAGTCCTGAGTCAATCCGAAGAAGAAGAAATCTGTTCCGTTCGCACCGCCGATGTTGGGATTGAAGAACTCCGACCATCCCGTACAAGTAGCGGCAGTGGACGTGAGGAGTTGGCTCGAGGACGCGGCCGTCGTATTCATATTCCGCCCGGTAAAACCGAACGAATACTGCCAGGGTGTGGAATCGGCCGTTCCCGTTCCGCAAACGTAGATCGCTCCGCTGGATGGGCTCGTGTAGTAGGCGTTGCTCAATGCAGGCTGATAGATGTTCACAGAGTTCCCCGTGACTGCCCCGATGCCGATTCGCCCCTTCGCTATCTGGGTAAGGAGGACCGTATCGGCTTGCACAAGCACGGCCGAGGTGGCGTCATTGGCACTGACAGCGAATGTCGTGCCATTCGTAATGTCGACGATGGGCGGTGCCACAAGGCCGGCATTCTTGTCTCCATGGGCGCCCACGATCATTGCCGACACATCCCCCGTTGTCGTGTCGATTTCATAGAGATCGCCGTTCTTCGCGCCAATCATCAATACGCCGAGATTTTTATCAAGCACAGGAGGAGTGAGAAGAGTCCCGCTGGAGACAGTAACCGGCCAGGGAGAGCCGGCCAGCGTCGGCGTTCCAGTAAAAACGTTCGTGATCTTATAGAGAATCCCGCTGTCGTCGGAGACGTACACGACGTCAGTGTTGTAGTCGATCCAAGGCGACGAAGTCGTGGTAGACGCCGAACTGGAATAGGTCAGAGAAGTGATCGAAGCAGGCGTCACGGCGTCCGTTACGGTACCTTGGTTTGCTGCCCAGGTCACGACATGGAAAATCGATGAAGTTCCGAGGCTCTCGACAAATGCGATTTTCTTGCCATCTTCGGAGAGGATTGGAGAGGTTACGATCTTGCCTCCCGTCTGGGTCGTCGCATTGTAAGCGAACAACACGGTCGGCGACGAGCCGCACAGCCCTCCGGTACCGGCATAAAGATTGTTGAGCGCGACCAGATTGGCTTGCCCCCCCGTCGCTCCCGCAGTCGCAAGCCCGAATACCACATAATCGTTGGCGCAACTCGCGACGGTTGGGCTGAAAGAATACTTCGCCGGATACATCTCGGCTGAGATGTGTCCTTTATTCAGGGAAAAGTTCCAGTCCCGCTGTGGCTTGGCAGGATGATCCGGCATCGATCCAATTTCGAATGCGGCCGAAACGGATGAGCTCCGCGCCTGAAACCGACGCATCACCTGATGCAGCACGCGAGGCTCCTGGTTGAGCAGCTCGGGATGCTGGCGCAGTCCATCAAGAGTAAACACAATCGTGTGCTCGGACCAGTCTTGGGGAACTCCGGCCAGTCTGGGAGTAACGGGCTCCTGGGCCCATACCGAGGCCGCAGCCAACAGATGAACAAAGCACCACGCAGCAATGGCGTACCGATGCTGAGAATCCACAGCTCCCTCCAGTTGTCTCGGGTGTGCTTATTGTACCTCGTCCGATTCCCGGGGGGTATTTCAGATCGGGATACTTCCGTAACGGGGTTGTTGCCTATGGCTCCGGCGCTGCCAGCACACCGGCCCTGGAATGCCGCGCGAACTATGGTTCAGAGTCTCGATGAGGTGTCCCACATTCCGCGCCTTTCGAAACCTTGGGCTTCGCGCGAGGGCATTGCTCTTGGCTTGGGCACGAAACGACAACTAATGAGCTCTTGCTGCCGGCTGCCGAAGCCTCGGCGTAAGAGCAAGGTGTCACGCCAGCACATCTTTGTTCGTTGCCCGAACTGGTATAAAGAAAGCAGTGTAACGAAAGCGGAAAGAAATGCGATTCCCACGGGACATTCATACTGGGTTTTGTCGCCAGATTAGGGTTATGGTTACTGCCTTCACAAGGGTTATCGTCAGTCACCGTGCGAGTCCTTGTTTGACTCTTCCCCTCCACTGCTCTGCGGGCACACGCATTCTTCCTGTGTGCCGACGGGAAACTCGCGGTCTAGGATCCGGGGGCCAGCGCCAAACCACTTGTTTGTAGCCGACAATTATGGCAGGATGTCCCATCTAAGTAATACAATGTCGTTCGTAGTTACCTGAGGGGGTATTTAGAATGACTAATCTTGGTAAGGCACTAGCCCGGCTTCGCGAAGAACGTCGCGAAGCACAACATCAAGTCCAGAAGCTTGGGGAAGCCATCGCAGTGCTCGAGAAGCTTACCCGGGGTTCGGGAATAACAATCTCGGCGGGTTCGTCGAATCGCGTGAAACGCGTGCTCTCCGCTGCCGGACGCCGGAGAATTTCTCTCGCGCAGAAGGCACGCTGGGCCAAGCTGAGGCAGATGAAGAAAGCCGCCTAAACTTGATCGGGGACAGTCTCGCGAATCTTCATCGCGAGACTGACATCCCTATCTCCACGCAAAAAACATTCCCTTTCTCTTGCGCTGGTGCGTCTCCGGCGCAGATTGAAAGGCCGCCAGCTAGGAGTGTCCGCCTCCAAGTTCGCGGACGATGTTTCCCACAAACGCTTTCGCGTCCCCAAACAACATGAGATTGTTGTCGAGATAGTAGAGCGGGTTATCGATGCCGGCGAAGCCGGGATTCATACTGCGCTTGATCACCATCACGGTGTGCGCTTTATCGACGTCGAGAATGGGCATGCCATAAATCGGGCTGGTGGTGTCGGACCGGGCGGCGGGGTTAGTAACGTCGTTGGCTCCGATCACCAGAGCGACATCGGTTTGCGGAAAATCCCCGTTGATCTCGTCCATCTCCACCAGGCGGTCGTAGGGAATGTCGGCCTCGGCCAGCAGCACATTCATGTGGCCCGGCATACGCCCAGCAACAGGATGGATGGCGAACTTGACGTCCACTCCGCGTTTCGTCAACGCGTCATAGAGTTCGCGCACTTTGTGCTGCGCTTGCGCCACCGCCATGCCGTAGCCCGGAACAATAATCACGCGATTCGCGCTGGAAAGAATCGCAGCCGCCTCTTCCGGCGTAGCGCTGCGAACCGGCTTCGCTTCTCCCGCCGCTGCCACAATCTGCACCTGTCCAAAAGCCCCAAACAGCACATTCGTGAACGACCGGTTCATCGCCTTCGACATGATGATCGAGAGAATCAATCCAGAGGATCCGTCGAGCGCGCCCGCGATGATCAATAACTTGCTGTCGAGCACAAAACCCATGGCCGACGCCGAAAGCCCCGCGTAGCCATTCAGCAGCGAAATCACGGTCGGCATGTCGGCGCCGCCGATCGGAATAATCAGCAACACGCCGAAGATAAGGGCAAGCAGCACCATGAAGGGGAACAGCGCTTTATGATCCGGATGCAGTACCAGCGAGACGGCGATGACTACCGCGACTGCCAGAAGCAGAAAATTGACGAGATTCTGACCTTTATAAGTCAACGGCCGTTGCGGCAAAATCTCCTGTAATTTCCCCGCCGCCATCAAGCTTCCCGTGACCGTCAATCCGCCTAGGATCACCTCGATCGACAGCACCGACATCATGAAACGTGAAATCTCAGGCGTGCGCAGGTAAAACTCCGCCGAACCGACCAGCGTCACGCACAACGCGCCAAAAGCATGGCTGAGCGCCGTTCGCTGCGGGACCGCCGTCATGGCGACTCGTCCGAGCGGCACGCCGATGATGGCGCCCAGCACCAGCGCGATAGCGATCAGACGGTAATCGACAAGCCCATGGCGCAGCAGCGTGCCAACAATCGCCAGCACCATGCCGGACTCGCCGGCCCAAATTCCATGCCGCGCCGTCGTGGGCGAACTCATCCACTTCAGCGAAAGGATGAACAGGACGCTGGAGATGAGATACAAAATCTCAATGATGACTTGACCGCCTGCCAGTTCTGGACTCATTGCTTTGTCGCCGGCCGGCTGGATTTGAACATCTTCAACATGCGGTCGGTAATCAGGAATCCGCCAACGATATTGCTGGTGGCCGCGACCACGGCGATGAAACCGAAAATGGCCGCGAGCTGGCTCTTATGTTCGCCCACCAGCACGATTGCGCTCCACCACCGCGATTGCATCCAGAGCGTTGGTCAGCGACATCAGAGGTGTATGCAGCAGCGGGGAAACTCGCCGGATCACTTCAAATCCGATGAATCCCGCCAGCACAAAAATAAACAATGCGTTGATGAGGTTCGAACTGCTGTTCATCGTTCCTCCTGCAAAGTTCCTTGGTCACAATGTTGCATCAACCTTGTTTGACGAGCGCGGGCAGCCTGAAAAACTCCCGCACCCGCGCCTGCACAATTTCCCCGCCGTTGGTCAGCAGAGTTTCGCGCACAATCTCGTCTTCCAGATTCAGGTTCAACTTCTGATCCTTCACAACGTAGATAAGAAACGAAGTGAGATTTCGCGCATACATCATGCTGGCGTGATACGGCACACCGCGAGGCCAGGTTGATCGCGCCGATGATCGTGACTCCATGCTTCACGACCGTCTTGCCGGTTTCGCTGATCTCGCAGTTGCCGCCTCGCTCGGACGCCAGATCGAGAATCACCGAACCCGGAGCCATTCCCTTCACCATCTCCTCGGTCACAAGCACCGGCGATTTCTTTCCTGGGATCACTGCCGCGGTAATCACGACGTCGCTTTCCTGCACTACTTTGCCCAGCAACTCACGCTGCCGGCGGTAGAAATCTTCATCCTGCGCGCGCGCGTAGCCCGGGCATCCTGCGCGTCTTTCGCCTCGATGGGCAGTTCAACGAAACGTCCGCCCAGACTCTGCACCTGCTCTTTGGCCGCGGGCCGCAGGTCATATGCGGAAATAACCGCTCCCAGCCGCCGGGCGGTCGCAATAGCCTGTAGTCCGGCCACACCACACCCAATGACAAATACACGTGCGGGCGTGATCGTACCAGCAGCAGTCGTCATCATAGGGAAAATACGAGGGTGACAATCGGCGGCCATCAACACCGCTTTATATCCACACACTGTTCCCATCGAGGACAGCGCATCCATGCTCTGTGCGCGCGTACTGCGTGGCATCAGCTCAACCGCAAACGAAGTTACCCCAATGTGCGCGATCTCCTCGGCCACATCCTTCGATCCGAACGGCCGTAGAAAACCTACCAGAATCTGATTCCGGCGATACAGCGGTACATCCTGTTTCCCATTGACGTCGTTCGAGCCGTAGCAAAGAAGCTGCGTGATAATGTCGGCCGCGCCAAATACCGACGCACGATCGGCGACTACCTTTGCGCCTTTCTCCGCATACAGCGAGTCTGGGTAGCCCGCTTCTACTCCAGCGCCAGCTTGGATGTGAACTTCAAAACCAGCTTTGGCCAGCATGGGGACAACCAGCGGGACAAGCGCAACCCGCCGCTCTCCTGGATAAATTTCTTTGGGAACACCGATGATCACTAGGTCCTGCCTGCACTCGATTTTGCGCCTTGCGATTTCCGGTCAGCGATTCGACACCAATGTTATCCGAATCACTTACTTCAGAACAAAATCGTTGGCGACTTGCCGCGAATCGGCATTCTAGTTGAGCGGATAGAGGCGTGCAAATGTCTTCTGATGTTGGTACCGATGCCCGCCGGCAAAAGAACGCTATCAGCGCGAAAGAATCACCAGCAGCCCGTCTTTTTCCATATGCGCCGATATCTCCGCGCAGTTCTGAACAATCCAGTCGGCGCCGGCGCGTTGGAGTGCGTCAGTCTCGTCGGTTGTAAGGAAAGCGATCACGCGAGCGCCGGCGACCTTGCCGGCTCGAATGCCCGCAGGCGCATCCTCCACCACCACGCAGTCGGAGGCGGCATGGCCCAAGATCGCTGCTGCCTTGAGATATGGCTCGGGATCGGGTTTGCCGATCTTCACATCGGTCGACGTGACCATCATCTTTGGAATCGGCAAGCCCGCTGCACGCAACCGCACCTCCGCCAGCCGTCGCGTGCAGGAGGTCGCGATCGTCCAGCGGTCTGCGGGCAAACTCTCTAGCAACCGCCGTACGCCTGGCAAAAGCACAACGCCATCGAGGTCTTCCATCTCCATCCGCTCAACTTCGCTGTCTTCTTTTCTTAGGTCGGCATTCGGCAAAAGTTCGGCAATGGTGGCTCGGCTCGGCCGCCCGTGCGCCAATTTCACGACCTTCTCCGGATCGAAACCATGCGCAATGGCCCAGCGGCTCCACACGCGCGCCACCGCCGGAGTGGAATCGATGAGCACACCGTCCAGGTCAAACAGTAGGGCGCTGCAACGTATCGTAGTCATGCAGCGGGAACGGGAGCGATTTCTGGTCCACTGAAAAAAGCCACTACTGAGAGGGTTGGTGAGCGCGGCAGGATTCGAACCTGCGACCCACGCCTTAAAAGGGCGTTGCTCTACCACCTGAGCTACGCGCCCACCTTTACAATCAAGCGATTGCAGCCGTTGTCCCGGACATCTGGGAACGAATGGGAACAATCATCTGACTGACTTTCTTTTGTGCCGCGCGCTTCACTGGCATGAGTCCCTGAGTGTAGGTGTCCAGCGTTACTTTGCTGTCCGCGTGTCTCAATGACTCCTGTACCGTCTTCACGTCCTCACCGTTCCCTTTCAGGAGTGTTGCGAACGAGTGCCTGAATACATGCCAACGAACGTGCTTCACAATCCCGGCCCGAAGTGCAGCCGGTCGGATGTGTTTTGACATCGCACTGGAAGGCCACAGCGGTTGCTTGCCGTGCTTTTCAGAGGATGCGAAAACGTAATCCGAATCTTGATTGTAAGGGCAGTGTCCTCTCCAGTCCAGCAGTGCATCGGCTAAAGCTGTGTCGAGTGCAACCGGCTTCTGGGAAGTCTCGGTCTTCAACGCGCCGATGTGCTGACACACAACTGCTCTGCGGAGATAAATTTCCTGAGCCGTGAAGTCCACGTCCGCCCACTTGAGCGCAAGCAACTCACTGACTCGCAACCCGGTGACGGCGGCCATGAACGCCATTGCATAGTACGGACCATCCAGCTCAGACAACAGCGCACGCAACTCCTCAGCCGTTAAAACCTCGGGCGTGCTCTGCCGCTTTGCGGACTGCCGCACTAACTTGATTGGGTTGCGGTCCGTCAACTCATGCCGCATCGCATGAGTGAAAAGCGCAGACATGATGTTCCGCAACTTGGCCTTGGTGCCGGGTGCCAGAGGCAGCGTTCGCAGCCAATCCTCAACCGCTACGGTCTTGACAGCGGTGAGTCTGTGACTGCCCCACGCGGGAACAATCCGGTTTTTCAGATAACCCCGGTATGTCTTCCGCGTGGAGAACGATTTTGTTGCTGCCCTTCCTCGGGCAATTCTTTCTCCGTGTAATGGGTCACCAATTCCGCAACGGTTCGCGGCGATTGCTTTCCCCGGTTCATGGTTGCGCGGAGTGGTTCACAAGCCTTCAACGCATCGGACTTGGTTGGAAAACTCCTCCACGGTGCCTATCTGCTCTTTCCGGTTGCGCTGCCCGTCACGATAGCGGAGCACCCATACATGGGGACTGGCTTTTCGTTTCTCACGGTACAGACAACCCTCTTGATACCGTCTGCTCATTGCATCTCCCTTCGGGTTTGAGCAGGCGGGTTGTTCTGGCCCGTTGAATGTAGCACGAGCCACGCGGACAGTTCACTGGCCCGGAAGCGCCAATAACGCCCGATGCGGTAAGCAGGCACTTTGCCGCGCCGCGCCATCCTCTGCACCGTTTTCGGATGCAGCCCACCCAAGAATTGCGCGGCTTCCGTATCGCTCATCAACGGTTCGCAGTTCATGTCAGAACGCCCACTTTCTCATTGGTGCCATCGCTTCCATCTCCACCACGTTGGGCCACGGTCCCACATGCGCCTTATCCTCCAGGGTCTTGATGCCGTGGCAGGACCGGCACAACCCTTGTAGGTTGCTCATCAGGTAATAACCCGCGTAGCGGTCCAGCGGATAGCGCCCGCTGTCCTGTGCTTGCTGTACCGCTACGGCGGCGGGGACTATGTGGTCCACTATTTCAGACACGGCCAACTCACACCGCGCACAGAGCGGACACCGCCTAATTGCGATGTCCCGGATTCGCTGCCATCGTGTGCCCTTGCGCAGACCATCCAGGACCGCATCGTAGCCCGTTGTGTGATTCTTGGTATCGTCCCTTGGCTTGAGTGCTTCACCACGCTCCGCCTTGCACTCATCGCAGAATCGCACGTCATCCGCTACCTTGCGACCGCAACCCGCACCGCTACAGAGTCTCAAGCTTTTCCTCCCTCTTCGCACAGCCCAAGCGCGTGCTCCGCCAAGATGACGGCATCTTCGCGGAATCCCGCCCCAATCATCGCTTTCCGCCAACGCATCTCGGTGATGGTTTGGTCTGCGTCCAGCTCGTGGCATTCCACAAATCTAGGCCGCTCGTGTTCGCAGCACGTCAGGAGTCCCACTCGCAGCGAGATAAATTCGATGACATTTACTTCCGAGTTGCTGAATCCCAACGCGGCAAGCCGGTCTCGGTAATCAGTTCTCATTTTTCATCCTCTCGGCAGACCCCGGTGTCCCGTCGCCATCTAAAATGTCTTCTAAAGATGGGCCGGAGTCCGGTGCCGGTGTGCTGACTCTGGAGCGTGAAGCGGGAGTCAACCCAAGCGCCTCCAAGTACGTCTTCCGAATGCGCGCGGCATCATCGCGTGCGCGGATGGACGGATTAGCTTTTGCGCCCGTCTTCGTGGCAATGGTTAGGCCGTTCCTTTGGACATCCTCTGCCGCCTCCGCAAAATAACCCGCGTACCGGGCGGCCATTTCAATTGCTGCGCGGTCCACTTCGGAGATGGTGCCGAGTTCGGACAGCTCACATACGAGCAAGTCCCATTCGGCAGATGCCTCTGCGGACAGATTTGTGGGCTTGTCCGGGCAGCCTCCGGGCGCGGTTGCTTGTGGCCCGGTTGGTTTCTTGGGTCTTCCTGCCATTACCGCACCTCCGATTTCATAAACACAGTCTTGAGCACCGCTGCCCACGCTTCCCCGCTGAGCGTTTCACGCCATTCGCCCCAGAGTGCTGCAAGCACCGGGTCCACGGATAACAGCGCGTCGGAAATCTCGGCAACCGTATCGTGACGGACGCCGCACTTGATTGCTTCCACGATGGCCAATCGCTCATACGCTGGTAGTGTCTCCAGACGGATGAAAAACTCGCTCATCGTGCGGTCAATAGTCTGATTGAGTCGTAACACTTGAAAACCCCTTTCTGGGAAACCTATCGCGTTCTGTTGGCGCTTTAGCGGCGCGTCCAGGAATCTGTACGTTCTGGCCTTCTGGAGCGGCTTCTACGCCATACAGCCGCACCCGCTCCGCGCCGTCCTTGATGACCGTGTCCAAGGTTCATAGAGCATCTTGCTTGCCAATCAGCGCGTCCGAATCAAACGCATCCGGCACGTTGCCGAGAATCTGAGTGAGCACGGCGGTCAGTTTGCTTTTTTCGTGTAATGAAGCTGTCAGCGTTTGCGAGATTCGTTTCTGTCTGCCGTTGGTATCCAGCTCAGCGAGAACGTAGACGATGCGGCACTGTGCCCGGTCACCAAACTTGGTTTCTTGCGTCCCTATGTCCTCGAATCGCGCAATCACAGCGGCTTGCTTTCCCGCCGTGGGCTGCTCAAATTTGCTTTCACCTTTTTTCAACTGCATAGTTCAAACTCGCTTTCTCGTCGGTAAGCCGAACGCGCTGAAATTTCAACGTCAGTAGGGTGGACACGTGGACATGGCCTTTCCTACCTATCGGGTAGTTCTCTTGTTCTTTTTTCTTTTCATACGTTTGTATGGGGGTTATAGAGAGAAACCGCGTTCCCACCGTGTCCCCGTGTCCACCTACTCCTCCTCTTCGCGCAACACAGTGACATCCAGGAAGTAGTAAACTCGCGACCCGTTCTTCCCTTCGCGGCGGAGGCGTTTGTAGCGGTCCTGATACTTCGCTTTTAGCTCGGTCAGAATCTTTTCAACTTGGGTGTCACTCCGAGTCGAGCGAATTGTCAGGCCACTTCCCGCACTGCCGGTGACCCACTCTTGGACTGCTCCCCGCATTTCGTCATACGAGACTTTGCTGCCGGCTAGTCCACGAGCATGTCTTCCTGAAACTGAGTCGCTATATCGTTTTCTTCAAGCACAGCGCGTGAGGCAGCTTTGACCATCTCCGGTTCTTGCAGCCCGTTCTTGATGACATCGGGGCACCGCTGAATGAGCTGCGCAAGAATGCCCGGTGCTTCCCTCGCCAGAGTCGTTTCCAGTTCCGCGTCTTGCTTTGAGCGGTCGGAATAGTCCGCCAAGAACGGAACAAAGAACAGCCGTCCGCCAAACGCCGCGCTGTTGGGTAACTCTGGCCGCTCGTTCGTCGGCAGAATCAATTTGTGGGTCGGCATGAAAGTGCGGTCATCTTGGCGCATCTTCGCGGCTGCTATGCGGTCACCGCCTGACATGAGTTTGAGCAGTGGGAGATTCAGATTCCCACCCACGGACTCATCCACCATTGCGAGGCGGACATCCTCCAACTTGCTGAGTGAGCGTTTCGCGCGGTCTTCATCGAATTTCGATACGGTCACCTCACCGGGTCGGAAGACTGCCACGAATGAATGCCCCAGAATGTGACTCAAGCAACCTGAGCAGCACGCCTTTGCCGTTGCGACCTTTGCCCCAGAAAAAGAACAGACCTTGGAACGGATGCGCGGTCAAACACAGAGCGCACAGCCGAAGAAGAAAAGCCTTCCAGCTCGGCATTACCCACAGCGATTTCCGAGACAAAGCGCGTCCATCGCGGCGTCGGCATCTCGGCATCCGGTGCGAGGTACAGCCATTGTGAGACAAAATCTTCACGCTGCATCGGGCGGACATTCCCGGTGCGCAGTTCGGCAACCGCTCCATCGGGCAACCCGAGCAAGTAGGGGTCACGGTCAAAGTTTTTCTTTCTTGATGGGCGGAAGTTTGATAGTGGCTTCTGTCGCTACTTCGCGGCAGAACGGCCCGGACTTTAACTTCGCGCGGTAATCGCGTCCCTGCTTTGGCGGAGGCAGCGCACTATGCAGCCGGTCAAGATAATCGCGCACAGCAGACCGCAGTTGCTTCGTGCTGTCAGAGATCACCCATCGCGTGCCGGTCCAGGACGCGATTTGGTTCTCGCCTAAGTCGTAAACGTGATAGAAGTCTTTTCCGTATGTCTGAGGCGAGAAAGTCCCGCGCGATGTCCGCGTGATTGAGGGACGGCAACTCCATGTCTGCCTTCGCCACTTCGGGCAGACTCATTTCGTCTTCGTCGTAGGTCATTTCGATTGGCGCTAACAATTCGTCGTTCATTTCTTCCACTTGATTTCTCCGTCCAGGCGCATCGGTGCGCTGTATTTTTGTTCCACGAGCTGTGACCATTGCGCCCACGGCATTGCACAACCGGAGTGTTTGCACAGATTCTTGCGAATCGCCATCCGGTCGTGATACCCCACGCCACAACTGCTTCCCGTCATGGTCGCTATCGCAAGAGACAGAGTGATGTGAAAATTCAGCGTCTTGCAAGGCCCGTCCGGTCCTTGAGCTGACGGTAATCGTTGCTCCACGGCCACGTCGATGCGTAGACAGTGAAGTGGCAAAACGGCGGACAAATTTCTCAATGCGCCTGCGGGTCGCGCCACGCCGTCACTACGCTCGGCTTAATCGTCGGGACTCGCATCAACTCACAGAGTGCCTCCCAGTTGAGCCACAGTGACCGTCGTGCGCTCTCCCGCTTCCAAGCACTGGCGGATTGACGCCAAGGCCGCTCAGCGTATGCTTCTCCCCACTCTTGCGGTTCCATGTCCCGTAGTAGCGGCACAGCCGTGGCAAGTCCCACATCCCCGCGTCAATGAGAGATGAATCGTTGCCGCAAGGCGCGTGAGCGTCCGCTGTATCAAGCCGAGTGTTCGCTGCACCCGTCTCCAGCGTCGACATAAGGACGGAGGTGCGCGCCGCTGCCAGAGTCACAGAGCGGCAAGAGCGGCCATCCGAGCGAATGCAGCCACGTCCGGCACTCCTGTGCTTGGGTCTAACGCGGCCTCGTGCTCCGCATCCGTGCTCATCGTTCCCTTTGGGCCGGGGCGGGGTCGAAGTCGAAGAGAAGCGATGTGCGCCTTTCTATGTGCTGAGCGCCAACACGCAACCCGCGCGTCAACCGGGCCGGATTCAATGCACGTCCGCTTGGGAGCGCCGCCACAGGGTTGAGCGTGGACCACACCGCCCGGTAGTCGCTCATCGTGGTCTACAGCAACGTCAGCCGCGTCTCGGGTTATCGAAGTGACCGGCCACAAGCGCACCATCGGAACGCAGCGCGGCGACCTCGGTGGACTCCTCCGCCGTCGAAATTGAGACTCAACCGGCGTTCATCCATGTCTCACCCAAGCGGCGGCTCGGGCTGCTTCGCTTAGGAGCGGCTTTCTTCTTCGCCGTCCGTTCCGGCCACAGCTCGGCTTCGTGTTCTTTGGCAAACTCACTCCACGGGCGGCCATCCACCACAAGCGCGTCCGCGTCAGAAGCCTTCAAGTCGAAAAGGCCGCACAGACTTGGGTCACGCATGAGAACAAGCCGGGGACGTAGCGCGCCTGAAAATCGTTGCTGATTCGGGAAGCTTTCCGTCTTGATGATTCCGGCACCGAACGTCCCAACGAATCTTTCTCCAGCAGCGCGCCGATGCCGTAGCGTTCGCGGTGCTGTTCCCGCTTCAATGCTTGAGCTGCACTGAGAAACCATCCGCCAACGTGCTGGTTAGCTTTGTCGTACCGATAGAACCGTGGGCACAGAGGCCGTTTGCGCTTGCGCGAAAGCAGCCGTAGCTCACCGGCTGTGAATCCTTCGACGAATCCCGCTCAGCAACTCGCCCTGTGTCATGGCTGACAGCGCAGTCAACAACTCATTGGGCTGACGGCGGTACTTCCTGAGAGTGCGCTTTAACGAATCCATTTTGAAAATCTCCTTCCCGTTCCGACGTACAAGGCTTGCAACCTACTGGAAAGATTGGAAAATGGCGTCCGCCTAGCGCGGCTATCCTTGTGGTATGCTGTATTAAGTGGTGTTTTGTCTCTGGGGAGGGACTGGAGATAGTCCGATGTCTAGGAAAGACCCGATTCTGATTGCCCTTTGGAAGTCCCCCGAGAAAATCAATGAGTTTTTGCTAAAGAACTACGGCTTGCCGCAAGACCCATCCACACGGAAAGAAATTCAACAGGACAGCATCCGCATTCGGGACCAAAAGAGTGGAGATTGGTCCCCGTCCCGTTGGACGCAGTAGGCGAGAGCACCACACAACGCACCGATGGCCTCGCATCGCTCTACCGGGAGTCCGGCGATAACGCGAATGTGAAGCTATCTCCTCCCTGGACGCGCTACCTGGACTACATGGATGTAATCGCGGAAGCGTTGTCACCCAAAGATAAAGGCGCGGCTTTAAAGCAACTGGCCTTGGCGGATGCACGGTCACGTCATTGGGACGAGCCGCCCGACACATTCCGCCCGATGAACGCCTCTCTTGGTACACCCGCTGAATTTAGGCAAAAGTGGCTTTACGGAGAACTGGAAATCCGCGCGCGGGTCGGTAATCGTCGGAATCACGTTATCGAAATATGGCAGTTGCCTCCCGCTGAGCCGGAGGCCGACCTGGACGAAGCCGGAGAACCGAGCGGCCATTGGGATGGTCTGAGGTGGACGGGCGGACCGACGGAAACCAGCGGCTAGCAGCCTATTTATCACTCAGTTAACATTGTGTTTACTAAGTAGTAAATCCCACCCATTTCCCGTTTGTGTATTGAAATGGGCTACGGTGGGCTATGCAGAGGAAGTGCTCAAAGATTTTACCCACCCCCGTCTCCTCGCGTCATGGAGGCGTGACAACGCGGCAGTGCTCCTCGTATGGTCGAACGGGCATTGTGCCGTCACGGACGCAGCCCGTTCGCAGTAAGATTGTGGGCGGAGGTTTTCATGCCCCGTGAAATTACAGTAGGTGAGTTCGTCGCTCAGGAACTGGAGCGGGGAGCCGCTGGAATGCCCGCAAGCTACAAGGCACGTGCCGATTCGCTACGCGATGCGGCAAAGGTACAACGCGAGTTTGGCAGCAAGAGGAAAATCCGCGTGTGGGAAGAGGGGGTACGGGCTATCCGGGGTCGAAATCCGCCAACGAAATCCGTAGCGCGCGGATAGAGCGCACCCGCCGTTAGAGATTGAAAGGCCAGTTCGCGGTGTCTGGGGATAACCCCAAAAGTGTTTTCAGGCTGAGCGCGTGAGCATTGTAAGTCTGATTGCACGTAGGATTGTAATGCTCAATGATCTGCCTCTCGGCCATTCTTCGGGCTAACTTGCTCCCAATCGCGTGGAACGCCACGTAAAGCTGTGCTCCGTTAGCTCGGTGGTTTCCCTCGACCATTCATATTTTTCGTGGCTGCGACACACGCGCTCTGCCAAGTTTCCCGCTTCACCCACGTAAATTAGGCGGTAAGGTAATGGGCTGCACGTCACATCGTAGACCATCACGGCGTAAAGCCCGCCAAATCGCGGCACGACTGTTGTGCCAAAGGGAGTGGGAGCACCGGCGAAGGTAGGTTTGTAGGTCAGGTTTAGTGGCGTGGGACTGGAGAAGAGAAGATTCAAAAACTGAATCCAGCGTTTGCGGTTCCGAACAGGGAGGACGGGCATGGGGAATGTTTGCTCCTTTTGGGTGAGGGTCATTAGAAAACCCGAAAATCCCCTGATCCCAACACGGTTTCGATGGCTACTGCAAATTACGGAGGGGCAATCCCGAAAGTCACTAAGCCAATTTCTGCGCGATGTGTTCGTCCAGAATCTCGCGGACGGTAAGCGGGATTATAACGATGTGTCACGCCGAAAGAACGCATCTATCCCGAACAAGACGCAAGTGGGTGACATGGGCATTGATGGACTGCGAGACATTTGCAAGCTACAGGAAGATGGAAAGCTGTGGCGGACGGGGCGCGGCTTCCAAATGCAGAGAAGCAATTGCGAGAGATGCCGCCCTTTGAATTGAAATTGGGCCGTCATCCCCAATCCACTGCCGCCCGAGATTCTGAACGGCTGTTTCGTTTGCTAGGTGCTCCCGCGTCTTGAGGGACTTCCCCGCGGCAGCCCGCTGTGAAGAAGTCCGGGCGGGCTTTTTCTAAGTACAGAAATCGCCGTTCACCGGAAAGCACCAATGCGGCTTGGGCCGTTGCTCTGAGCACGGCAGGTTCTTCGAGCAAAACGGGGCGCGGGTCTTCATGCTCCATAATCATATGTCGGAGATAATGCCTCCCGTAGATGGCATTGCATCTCGGGCAGCCGAAAGACCAATAAACCTGACCCATCGTGTCACTGTATCGGCGTTTGACCGAGCATCGTAATTTTGTTACTTCAGCCGCGAAGACTTCCTTTGCGAGATTCCAATTGCGCCATGCTGCACATGGGTCATCAATCACGCGCTCTACTGCTCCGCAGTGGGACCGGAGAATTTCATGCATGAAAAAGACATCATATTGGTTGTGACAACGCCAGCATTGGACCTTCACAATCATCAAGTCGGCCTGTCGGATGGCGAACCTTCTCTCATCGGAAAAATGAATCCGACCCTCTAAACCGCGCCTTTACGAAATCACGCAAACCCACAGTTCTGTAATCCACGGTCACGTCAAATCTGGAATCTTCACGCGATAGAGAAAACATTGGCAGGTACTCTTCTTTCGCTGCTACTACCGGAGTCAGGGCATTGAATACATCACGGGCGGTTCTCAAACGGCTTAGGTCAATACCCTCACCACAACGAAGCGGAGGCACTGTGTGAGAAGGGAGTTTTCTGAACAGCCAGCAACACTTCACATCACCATACGCCGCGTGACGAACCCTTGTCTCATCTAGGGTCTGGTTGGACCACTGAATTTCAAAAGCAAGTCGGTGCCGTCCTCGGGTTGCGTAAACATCTGCTCGCCAATTGTCCCCTTGGTACTCGGGAACTGCATTCCATCCGAGTTCGTGACAGACCCGCACGATTTCGGCTTTAGCTGCAAGATGTTCTGCAGTTTCGCCTTCAGTACCACAATGGCCACTTCGTGAATGGACAAAGTGTCGCGTCCCAAGGCGACTGGTGCGCCGATAAGCCCGCGCATTGCAGCAAAGCATTTGAAGAGATGCGCTCTTCAAGGCGTTCCACTCAGCTTCCGAAAGAACGGTTGCATCCAAGGGATGTCCGTCGAGTTGAGCAGACAGCGGCATTCTTCCAGATTTTACGCGGCCTGATTAAATCTCGAAACTTCTGAACTTCGCAGTCGTAAATTCTTCCGTCCATGTGGCTGCCCTCGTGGGAACAAATCTGGAACGGAACCAGTACCCGCCTGCCCTAAACGTGCCTTTCCGTTCCCAAGATGCCTCTTAACTCTCTGATTCTTGTGAGCACGCGGGACTTAAAAGGGCGTTGCTCTACCACCTGAGCTACGCGCCCCACCAATTTCAAATCTAACACATTTTTCGCAAGCGTCTGGCCGTCATGACGCGACTGCCGCAAAAGCGATACACTCCGATCAATGCCCCGCTCGCGATGGCTCTCGCCAGGACCTGGATTGCTTGTTTGGCTGTTTCTTCTCGTGCTGCCCGGCTTCGCCAAGAAGAAGCCGGAAATCGCCACGGTACGTTGGACCGCAGGCGCGCCCGGCTGCACCTTCGAACGCGGCGACGACGGCCGCTTCCGCTGGACAATGAGCGACAAGGACCTCGACGTTACTCTGCTGGTCGATTCACAGGAGCTCACGAAGAGCCGCCGCCGCTTCTATGGCGTCTTCGGCCTATACACCAGCGTGACCTATAAAGGCCAGAGCGATTTCGACTATCCCGCCGACCTGCGCCTTACCTTCCTCCGCCATCACGAAGTGACCGAGGGCTATTTAGATCCCGCCGACCTTCAAAATCGCCTCCAAAACGACCTCGACACGCTCGTGTTCGATACCGAGCACCAGATCAAGAAGAATCCCGCAGTCAAAGAGCAAAAAACGGCCTACCTACAGCAATACGAAAAAGAAGGCGCTGAATTCATCGAGTTCCTAACCTCACAATATCTCGAGCCGGTGAAGCTTAACCCGGGCAATCCCGAGGCGCACGGCTGGGTGTTCTTTAGCACGAGCAACAAATGGATTGGCCCATGGAAAGAACACGAGGATTTTCTTCTTGAGGTGCGCATGAAAGACAAGGCATGGCAGTTTTCCTTCTCGCTGCCGCCTTCACCCGATGATTTGATTCTGCGCAAACCGCCTGAATAGTTTTCGGGGGCTGGAACACGAATCAAGCCAGGTGGGCTGGCTGGTAGCGCCGGAATCTGTTCGTAAGCATCCCAAATCGCCGCTCGAAATTGTGTTACAGTGCCCTGCTCATGGAGATCGCTCCAAAACCCGCTCCCGAAGCCCGTCAACCGGCAGTGGTTCTGTATTGTCCAGTGTGCGCGACGGAAGTTACCGACCCACTCACCTGCGGCGACTGTTCGGCCGTAATCTGCCGCCGCTGCGGCACGCCGCTGGAATCGCCCGACGAACTGGCAATGGGGTAATGGAAGGATTCCTGAGGCGGCTTATCGCTGTTTGTCGTTCGCTGTTCACAGAACCCCCGATGGAAGCGAAGCGTGATCCAAGCAGAATGAAGGACCGAGAAGCGAACTGCGAAGGCGATTAGGGAAAACGCGATAAAAGCGAAAAGTAACAACCAGCACTAGACCTTTTAAACGATCCATGGAAACCACTTCCAATCCTAGGCCTCAGACTAACGAAAACACCGCCGAGCAGCCGAGCCTCGTCCGCGGACTGAGTTTGCTCGACTCAGTGCTGCTGCTCGTAAGCGGCATTATCGGCTCGTCCATCTTTCTTACCGCCAAAGACATTGCCACGCCCTTGCCGAATCCCACGTTGTTCTTCTTCGTGTGGGTGCTTGGCGGATTGATTTCTCTCTGCGCTTGCGTCGCCTTCGCCGAACTGGGCTCCATGTTTCCCGACTCCGGCGGGCAATATATCTACCTGCGCGAAGCTTTCGGCGATCTCGTCGCATTCCTTTATGGATGGATGTTATTTGCCGTCGCCAACGGTGGAAGTATCGCCGCGCTTTCCGTGGCTGCCGCGGCTTACATGGGAAACATCATCCCCGCCATTTCGCAGGACGCATGTTATTTTTTCTGTCGTCGGATGTCGATTTCACTCGATCCCATTTCGTCGGGATTGTCTTGATTGCAATCCTCACTTGGGTCAACGTAGTCGGCCTGCGCTGGGGCGCGCTTTTGCAGAACATCTCCACCTGGACAAAGTTCACGGCGATGGCCGTGTTCGTAGTCTTAGGCTTCGCCATCGGCAAAGGACACTGGTCGAACTTCACCACTCATGCGCCCGGCGTGAATCATGGATTGACCATGGGCCTCTCGCCCGGACAATTGATCTCCGCGCTGGGCGTCGGGTTGATCGCCGTCTTCTGGGCCTATGACGGATGGGTTTACATCACCTGGGTTGCCGGTGAAGTGAAAGAGCCGCGCCGCAACGTTCCGCTTTCGATGGTGCTCGGCGTGCTTGTAGTTGGCGCGATCTATCTCGCCATGAACATGACTTATGTCTACGCCATGCCGCTGAGCGAGGTTGCAAAACATGAGACCATCGCGCACGCGGCAGCGGCCGAGCTCTTCTCCCCGGGAGCTGCTGTCTGGCTTTCGGCCATGATTGCCATCTCGTGCTTTAGCGCGGCCGCCACTTGCACTCTCTCCGGCGCGCGCGTCTATCTCGCCATGGCGCAGGATGGCGTTTTCTTCAAGCGCATGGCAGTAATTCATCCAAAGTGGCGGACACCAGCATTCAGCCTCATCGGCCAGGGAGTCTGGGCTGCGCTGCTCACCATGAGCGGGCGCTACGACCAGCTCTACACCTACGTCATCTTCGGCATGGTGCTTTCCTACACCCTCACCGTCATCGGACTGTTCGTCCTGCGCTGGAAAAAACCCGACCTGCCCCGTCCCTATCGCTGCACCGGCTACCCGTGGCTGCCCGCAATTTACATTCTTGTCGGCGTTGCCTGGACATTGAATACCATCATCACGCGGCCAACCGAAGCATTCTGGGGCGCAGCGATTGTAGCGGCGGGCGTGCCGGGATACTGTTCTGGAAGTGGAAAGTCGCCGACAATCAAAGGATGATTAGTTTCGCAAACACAAAGATGACTCTAAACCGGCGTCGCCGTCTTCCGCTTGGGATTGAAGAACGGCAGCGGCACGACCGTCGCCGTCGTTTTCTTGCGCTGCGCTTCGATCGTCAACTCCATTTGAAGCTTGGTGCCCGGCTTCGAGTATTCCGTGCTCACGCTGGCCAGCGCAATCAGCTTCTTCAGCAGCGGAGAGAACGCCGTCGTCGTCGCCTTCCCGACTTGATTTCGCCCGAATAAATGGGCACGGCCACGCGCGAAGCCTGGCTGGGCGCTGCCGGAGACAACCCAAACTTATCGAACTGCTCTTCCACTTCCACCCAATCCACTTCCAGTCCCACCAATTGCCGCGCCACGCCATGCTTGTTGATCTTGCATCCAGCGCCCGTTTGCCAATGAAGTTCTCTTTCTCCAGATGCACCATCTTCCCGAAAACCGAGCTCATAGGGCGAGTACTTCTGCGACGGGATCAGCGCCTTCTTCGAACTGGTGTAATCGACCTCAATCAGCAGCAGCCCAGCCTCCACGCGCGCCACATCCAGCGCCAGCATCCCCGCCGCGTGAATGTCGAACTGCTTACCTTTGTCCATCAACTCGTCCCAGACTTGCAACGCATTTCGCTCATCGTGCACGGCATCCAGATTTCATAGCCGAGATCGCCCGTGTATCCGGTGCGAGAAATGTCGACGGGCACGCCCGCGATCTTGCCGCTGGTCTTGCGAAAATATTTGAGATTTGGGATGTCGGCTTCGGCAACGCTCTTCAGCAACTTGGCCGACGCCGGCCCCTGCAGCGCGAGCGCCGCCGTCTTGCTCGGAGATATCCTCGATCTCAACATCCATGTTCACGCCGCTTTGCCGGAACCAGCGCAGGCTGGGATCGGCCGCCGTCCAGCGATATTTGTTTTCTTCGAGCCGCGTAATCGTGCCATCGTCAATCACCTTGCCATCTTCATCACACCAGCAGGCATAAATCACCTGGCCAACCGCTACTTTATTGATGTCGCGCGTGATCACGCGATTGACGAGCCTGGTCGCATCCTCGCCCGTGACCAGATATTTATAAAGAGGCGAGATATCAATCAGCGCGCAGGCATTACGGATCGCGTTGTACTCGTGCTCGTGGTGCACCTCATACACGCTCACCGTGTAGTAGCCCGACCACTCGCGATAATTCAGGCTGTGGCAGAGTGCAAACGTTCTCTCGTGAAACGCGGTTCCGATGGGCAAGACGGCCTCGCTGCTCGTGTGCCTCGGTAAACCTCTGTGGCAAATACCGCGCCACTTGAGCCACGGAGGAAAGCAGAATCTGATGCCGGATTATATGCAGCGGCACCTCGCAGCAAGCCACTTCGCACGCTGACTCAAAGTCACCGACTAAGCGCGCAAATAGAGACAAAATCGATCGTTCTCGACTAGAATGGCGGGTCACATTTCTGTTGACATTTCCCGGCTCCTACTGTTCTATTCCTATGACATCCGCTTCCAAGGGCACAAAAATACGACGTGATCGTCATCGGCGGCGGCCACAACGGCCTGACCAACGCCGCCTATCTGGCAAAAGCGGGAAAGAAAGTTCTTGTGCTCGAGCGCCGCCACATCCTCGGCGGCGCGGCCTGCACCGAAGAGGTTTCCCCGGCTTCAAGTTTTCCGTTTGCTCCTACGTCGTCTCGCTGCTGCGGCCCGAAATCATTCGCGACCTCGATCTTCCCCGCCACGGGCTTGGAGATTCTCCCGCTCGACGGCACGTTCACGCCGATGCCCAGTGGCGATTATTTGTGGCGCGTGAACGATCACGGCAAGACGCATCGCGAAATCGCCCGCCACTCGCGCGTTGACGCCGAAGCTTACGACGAATTTGGCAAAGCCATGCAGGCCATGTGCCGCTTCGTCAAGCCGATTCTCAGCATGATTCCGCCCGACCCGTCCACGCTGAATCCGCGCGAACTGATGAAGCTGCTTTTCATCGGCCGCCGCTTCCAGGGCATGTCGAGCGACGACAAATACAACCAGGTTCAGCTGATGACCATGAGCGCCATCGATTTTCTCGATCAGTGGTTCGAGACCGATGTGCTCAAGGCCACGATGTCGGCCTCAGGAATCATCGGAACGTTCCTCGGCGTGCGCTCGCCCGGAACTGCCTACGTACTGCTGCATCACTACATGGGCGAGATTGATGGCGCATTCCGCGCCTGGGGATTCGCCCGCGGCGGCACCGGCGCCATTTCCAACGCGATTGCCGGCGCGGCGCGCGAAGCCGGGGTCGAGATCCGCACGCAAGCCGCCGATCTCGCAAGATTATCGTCAAGAACGGCAGGCCAAAGGCGTCGTGCTCGCCAACGGCGACGAAATTTACGCCGACGTAATTTCCTCCAGCGTCGACCCGCGCCTGACTTTCATTAAGTCTGATGGAGCCCGGCCACTTCCCGACGATTTCCTGGAAGAGATGCGAGGCGCTACAAATTCCGCGGCTCGTCCGGCAAAGTGAATATCGCGCTCGACGCGCTGCCGAATTCAAATGCATGCCCGGCACCGGGCGCGCATCTGCGCGGCGCAATTTCGATTTCGCCCAGCGTCGAATACATGGAGCGGGCCTACGACGATGCGAAGTATGGCCATTTCTCGCGTCGGCCGTACATCGACATGGTGATTCCCACGCTTGACCGATCCTTCGGTGGCGCCGCCGGGAAAACACATGCTCTCGTGCTTCGTGCAGTACGCGCCTTACAAGCTGGCACCCGGCCTCAACTGGGACACAGAAAGAGAAGCTTTGGCGACAACGTCGATCAACACCATCGCCGAGCATGCGCCGAATATCAAAGACATCATCCTTCACAAGCCAGGTCGTTACGCCGCTCGATCTGGAGCGCGAGTGGGGACTGAGCGAAGGCAACATTTTCCAAGGTGAGCTTTCGCTCGAACAGCTGTTCTTCCTGCGTCCAGTCGCCGGGGTGGGCGCAATTCCGCACGCCCATTAAGAACCTTTACATGTGCGGATCGGCTACTCATCCCGGCGGCGGCATCATGGGCGCACCGGGGCGTTTGGCCGCGCTCGAAATCTTGAAGGACGCGAAGGCGTGACGTCCGGAGAATGGACTTCGTACCAGATGAGATATGTTGCCTATCCGACCCTTCAGTGCTTAAGAGACGTGCAGGATTTTGGTATGACTGAGGAGATTTCTAGGCTCCAAGCGAAAGTTCACCGCGATCAGTCAATTACAAACTGGGATGAGTTCTCCTCGCAATACGTGAAAAAGAGCCTTGGCGACAAACGCCTGATCGGTGAGAAGAGGGCAATCAATGATCGATTAGTGATCTCGCTCCTCAGAGTTTTTTCCAGGGGTGGCGCTCTGTATAAGATTTTTTACGGGGGTTCCCGCAAGAATCCACGGAAGGGTTCCTTCAATCCCAATGCCGCAAACGTAGTGCTACCCGGAAACGGCGAGATTCAGCTCTTTCTATTGACACTTGATGCGGCACTAAATGGGGCGCCCCGGAGACCTGTCTTAGCAAAGCACGCCCGTTCGCGTACTTTACCAAAGGTCAGTTCGCTTACCGATGTCGTCCGTGAGATAAAGGAGCAGCCAGAAGGAGACTCGGTCGAAGGTTTTGACAAGGCTATACGAGAGGGCAATCTTGTTGAGGCGTTCAGTGGTTTAATCTTCAAGGGGATCACCATCGACTACCTGCTAGATGAAGTGAAGAAATATGGAACCACGCTTACGGTGGAGGATTTTGTGTCCCGCCACGGTGTGGAGTGGGGATTCGACGAGGCGGCAATCTTCGCCGCCTGTGCCCGCACCACGCATCTAGACCTTGCTGCTGGTTTCACGAGATACCTTTGAGTCATTTTCTTAAGAACAGATGACCGAAATGCGAGACATCATCATCGTAGGTGGCGGACACAACGGTCTGGTCACGGCCTTCTATCTTGCCAAGGCCGGATTCAAGCCACTGGTGCTCGAACGCCGCTCGCAGGTAGGCGGCGCGGCAATTACGGAAGAATTTCATCCCGGCTTTCGCTGCTCCACCCTTGCCCATTCAACTGGTCCGCTACGCGCCGACATCGTGCGCGACATGCATCTTGAACGCCACGGCCTGAAGCTGATCACACCTGATGTCAGTACCGTATCTCTATTGCCCGATGGCCGCGCCCTCGTCCTGTATTCCGACGTCAAAAAAGCGGCGCAGGAAATCGCAAAGTGGTCGCAGGAAGATTCGACCGCATATACAGACTTCGCTGCCGCCCTCGCGAAGATCAGCAAAGTAATCGCTGAAGCGCTGGCGCTCACGCCGCCCAACATCGACAATCCTTCCAGCGGCGATCTTTGGGGAATGCTCAAGACGGGCCGCTCCATTCGCAATCTCGGGAAAAAGGACCTCTATCGAGTCCTGCGCTGGGGACCGATGGCAGCTGCCGATTTGGTCGCCGAGTTTTTCGAGACCGAGCCTCTGCGCGCCACGATCGCGGCGCGCGGCATCTTCGGAACCTTCCTCGGGCCTTGGTCTGCGGGCAGCGCTCTTGTCCTCCTCTTACGCGCCGCATCCGATCCCACGCCCGCGGGCAGTGTTCAATTCCCTATCGGCGGCGTGGGCGCGGTTACTGCAGCCATGGCCACCGCTGCGAAAGAAGCTGGCGCAGAAATTCGTACCGACTCTGCCATCTCTGAAATTCGGATAAAGGATGGCGTCGCCACCGGCGTCGTCCTCACTTCCGGCGAAGAAATCTCGGCCAAAGCGATCGTCTCCAACGCCGACCCCAAGCGCACGCTGATGCGCCTCGTTGACCCCATCCATCTGCCGCCCGACTTCGTGCAGAAGATCAAGAACTACCGCGCAATGGGAACGGTGGCAAAAATCAACCTCGCGCTTACAGCGCTGCCAGAATTCACCGCGCTAAAATCAAAGGGCAACGGCCATCTGCTGCAAAGCCGCATTCAGATCAGCCCCGAGATCGATTACCTCGAGCGCGCTTTCGACGAATCGAAATATGGAAACTTCTCACGAAATCCGTACCTCGAAATCACGTTTCCGTCACTTTCCGATCCATCACTCGCTCCCGCCGGCCAGCATGTCATGTCGATCTACATGCAATATGCTCCGTATAAGTTGAAGAACGGCGACTGGGAGAACCAGCGCATCGCGCTTGGCGAAACAGTGGTGAAGACAATTGCCCAATATGCGCCCAATCTGCCGCAAATAATTCTCCGCCACCAGATCATCACTCCAAAGGATCTCGAAGAAACCTACGGTCTCACCGGCGGCCATATCTTCCACGGAGAACTTTCGCTCGATCAGTTTTTCACCATGCGCCCCTTGCTCGACTGGGCGCGCTACAAAACACCGATTGATCGCCTGTACTTGTGCGGAAGCGGCACGCACCCCGGAACCGGCCTGACCGGTGCCTCGGGCGCGAACGCTGCGCGGGAGATAGTGAAGGCGCTGAACAAATCGCCCATCTGACCGAAAATCGGCCGCGGTCTCAACCCTTGTCCTGAAACTGTAACAGTATCTACAAACTTTCTCGCCGGTTTCTCTCTGATGTTAGTGTCGCCATCCGTAATTTTCCACTTTACGCCCGTGTACAGGCGGGCCGGCCTGTCTCGCAGGTGGAGGCTCTTATGGTCGATGAAACCCAGGAAAACGGCGGCTGGCAGGAAATGCTGCTAGGCTCGGCAATTATTGTCGCCATCCTCGCCGGACTAGGATACGGCGCCTACAAGATATACAATCAGCTTTCGCCGCCGGTTCCGGCGGTGATCTCTCTATCCGCCTACTTCGTCGATGATACTGGAGCTCCGGTCTTACCAGCTTCACCAGATTCCTCCAAGGCCCACCTGAAAATCAAGGGTGACGTCTCACAGCGTGGAGAACTCGTTAAGAGCGGCAACGTCCGGATCACGGTAAGCAGCCCCGGGAATGGCCTCTTCCAGCAGTCGGTCTACATTCCTTTTCAAAATGGACATTTCGAAACCGAAGATCCGGCGTTCCGCTCGATAAAGTTGGGCGAGCCGGTCGCTATCAAGGCTGAGTTGACTGCACCGGGCATCGAGGGAACCGCCGCGATCTATCTGAACCACCAGCGACCGGTCGAATCCGCGATCAGTACGACGATGATCGAATGGGTCGCATCGGCGGTCGGCTTGCTCTTTGTCATCGTATTTTTTGTCGCATTCACCGGCAAGAAAACCGCATTCAAGAACCGAGTCGCCATCATTTTTTCCTACCTTGTGATTGCCATGTTTCTCGCTGTCCCAATCGTGGCCCCCACCATTCTTTTGCAGGTATTCCCCGGCGCTGCCGCGGCCATGGTCGGCGAGCCAGCTGGCCTGGTGAACACTCATACACCCGACCAGCCTGGGCAAGGAACACAATGGGCGTTGAATATTGGAGGGTATTCGTATCTGGCCTCACAGACCCCCGGATCAGCAAGCGATCCGCAGGCTCCGCAGAAACCCAGCAATCAAAATTCCGTTACTTCACCGCCCAACAGCGCTTCCACTGCCGGAGCCTCCCCCTCACCCGTTCAGCCCGTTCTTGCAAATGCACCTCGAACCTTCCCGACCACTGCCCCGGCAACCCCGCCCGCCCAACCGGCCTCGGACGCCACAGGGTCTTGGTCGGTGGAACGTGCCTCCGATTGTGAAGGTCGAGGGCGGGCTACTGATACCGCTCTACGTCATCATCCTTTCAGTGATTGGCGGGGCCATCAACATGACCAGGAAAGTCCCCGGCTTCCAGAAGGAAGGCGAGGAGTCGGATTTCAATCTGGCGCGCCCCATTGCCGCGGTGGGAACCGCCGTCATCAGCCGTATTCGGCCGTCTCAGGCCTCCAGCGATACAGCCTCGTCTGCTGCCACGGGAAAAGCAATGGTTTCGCAAACGCAAAAGGTCAACCAATCGTTAGAGGAACAAGCTCAGGCCATCGACGATCAGCTCGCGCCGCTTGTGACGATTCAACTCCAACGTAACTCCGAGACCGACGCCACGGTGGCCGATATTCGCAATCTGGTTTCGAAGATGCAAGATACCTTCAAGGCCCGGCAATCGGGCGAGCCACTTCTCAAGTTCAACTCATTCGAGGATTGGGCCGCAAGTCATCCACGGCTTCGCGAGATCTTGCGCGGAGGCTGGCGCATGGAACTTCTGAATCAATATATGTACCTCATCTCCGCCCCATTCCTGGCGATCGTGACTTACTACATTCTCGACTTATTGGGTCTCTCCAAGCAGGGTGTGGTGGTGGTCCTTTCCTTTTCCGTGGGTTTGGTTTCGGAAAGGATTGTTAGCTGGATATTGGGCATCGCCACCGGCTACCTGCGAACCGACACCGGCAATACAGGCCCTAAGCCTTCTTAGACTTCCCCCGTGAAGGAATCGCGTTCAGGACCCGACTAGTTTGAGCTGAGGTCCTCCCGACTCTGGTGGCGCCTCGCTGGTAGAATTGCTCGTTCTATGCATAACTCCGCCATCCTTCTCGTTTCCTGCCCCGACCGCAAAGGCATCGTCGCCTCGATCGCCGATTTCATTTTCAAACACAATGGCAACATCCTCTTCAACGACGAGCACGGAGACGAGGCATCCAATCTATTTCTCACCCGCGTCGAGTTCGATCCGGCAAACTTCGACTTCCCACTCTCCGAATTTGCGCAGCGCTTCGCTCCCATCGCCCACTATTTCCAAATGGACTGGCGTCTGGCCCACTCCACCGACCGCCCGCGCATTGCTATCTTCGTTTCCAAATACGACCACTGCCTGCAAGATCTTCTCTATCGCTACCAAAACGGTGAGTTGCAATGCGAAATTCCGCTGATCGTTTCCAATCACCCAGATAATCAGCGCACCGCCGACTTCTATCGCGTCCCGTATTTTGTCTTCCCGGTGACAAAAGACAACAAGCGCGAACTTGAGCGAAAGCAGATCGCTCTAGCGCGCGAACACAACTGCACCCTCATCGTGCTTGCCCGCTACATGCAAGTTCTCTCGAACGAATTCATCGCCTCATGGGGATCGCAGAACCTCATCAATATTCACCACTCTTTTCTTCCCGCTTTCATTGGATCCAAGCCCTACCACCAGGCCTTCGAGCGCGGAGTCAAGTTGATTGGTGCCACCGCCCATTACGTCACGCAGGTGCTTGACGATGGCCCCATCATCGAGCAGGACGTTGTCCGCATCCATCACCGCGACACGGCTGACGATCTGATCCAAAAGGGCCGCGACATCGAAAAGATCGTGCTCTCGCGAGCCGTACGCTGGCACGTGGAAAATCGCGTTTTGCTTTACGGTAACAAGACGGTCGTTTTTCACTGAGGCCGAATTCTCAAGACCGCGGATCGCGTTCCAAATGCCGAGGTTTAATAATCGAGGTTTAACGATCGCGTTCTAACGATCAAGCAAAGATCGAAGCACGAAGCCCGCCCATTCAGGGCGCCGCTCCAGGTTGTATCCCATCCAACCCTTGCATCGCCACCCATGAACCATCCCAATAATTGCCCACCTTCTTTTCTTGGGGTCTACTTAAGTAGCCGCCATTTCCGAATGCCTAACTGCGCCGAAGAAACTGCCACGTTCGCCGACCCTAGATGGGAACTCGCATTGCTGTCGGCTGTTCAGGCCTTTTATCTGCGCCTGTTGAACGAACATCTCGGAGGCAAGATTCCAGTTGCCGCAGAAATGGCCGCCAGTCGGCTGGATCAGGCTGGTGACTTGCACTCCGCGCTCCGCCATGCGGATCTTTGGATCCAGCTCCTCGACATGGCCCTCACCCCAGCGATGCTCCGGCTGGGCCTGGACTCCGGCATCAACATCGAAGTTGCCGAGGCGCTCTTGCGCCACTTTGCGCGTCATCAGGACGACTCCTCCTCCAGCCGTGATAAGGCCGATCTCGTTGCCACCTTCCTCTTCCGTCACCCGCGCGTGCCGGGGCAGTGGGGGCAACGCGGCTACACGCTGGATGGCTCCATCCCGCTGTCGCCGTTCGAAATCTCCATTCTCGAAATTCTCCCCGACTCCGGCGAGTCCCTTCCTGACCAACATCACCAAGCCCTGCGAGAATTTGGCCCTTTGCTGGCGCAGGCACATCGGTTTCAGGACTTCTCCGCGCTCATCGATTCCGGCATTCTCACCCGTGTTCGAGAATTGAAAGCTGCGCTCGGAAAATCGATTTACTCTCCGGTTGTCTTGGCGACGCTCGCACCCTACAACGTCGCCTTCGGCGACCGCTTTCAGTCGTTATTCGCCTCCGCCGTACGGGAGATCAAGAATTCCGCGCGCGCAGCCGAGGAACAGGGCGGCAGGATTCTTGGCACGATCGACGGCATCGAAATCGAAGTCGGGCATGTCGCGGCCTTGGATGCCGAAGAAGTTCTGAAATTCGACTATTCTGCCGCTCTGGAAAAATTCCGCCGGATCTCACAGCTAAAAAAAGAACTCGCGCGGACGCCGCCAGCCCGGCGATCCCAGCCTGAATCGACAGTTCTCACGTCGCGTCCCGCTCCCTGGTTCACGGCAGGCACTGCAACTGCGCCCGCTCACGAAGCCGCGTACGAGCCCACGACGATCACTCCGGAAGCATTAGCTATTGAAGAAGCCAAGCTTACCCGGGTGGCAGAATCGATTCGCGTCTTTGTACGCGTGGCCAATCCGAAGTCGCGCCATGTCGTCCCGATGCGCTATTTCAATCTTGTGCTGAATGACGACCAGGTTGAGGCCTGCTCCTCCGATTATCTCGATCAGGCCAGCCCGCAGGCTGGCGCGGCAAGATTCATGTTGCGCACGCTCGCCATGAACACTCGCATCGCCACCGAAATGGAAGAACTCAAACGCTCGCTGCACGGCGGGTCCGTGTGGCGGCTGCACGCCGATCCGTTGGCCGTGCTTCTCCATCTTGCCAAGGCCATGCCAGAGGCACTCGACCGGCTGACCGCCCCCGCATTTTCGTCCGTTGCCCTCGCAGCCAATTCCCTTCATGCTTCGCTTGAAAATCTCCGCGCTCGCACCGCCGAAGCGGAAAAGGCGCTGAAAAGCGAATAGGCACCATCTCCGGCAAGAAATCCCCCACAAATGAAAAGGGCCGGACATTTAAGCCCAGCCCTTTCTCTATCCCAGAAAACCTAGTGAATGTCGAATTGCTCCTGGTGCAGCGCAGGATCCGATTTCACGATAATCGTCTTTTTCACCAGCTCTTCCATTTCGTTGAGCAAATGCGCATTGTTCGCCTTGAGCGCTTTGGCAACGTCCGGATTTACGCGCAGCATCACGTCGCTGTGTTCCAGGTGCTGTGAAATTTTGCGCATCTCCACGTAGATCTCGTTGCACACCGTATTCACAGCCTTTACGAAACCGGTGGCCTGGCAATACGGACACGGCGATCCGATCGTGCGTTCGAGCGATTGCTTCACGCGCTTCCGCGTGATAGCCACCAGGCCAAAATCGTTGAACTGCAGCACCTTTGAGGGCGCGCGATCGGCTCGCAACGCTTCTTCGAGGGCTTGCATCACTTTCTGCCGGTTACGGCGCTCGTCCATGTCGATGAAGTCGATGATAATGATCCCGCCCAGGTCGCGCAGCCTGATCTGCCGCACAATCTCGCGGATCGCATCGACGTTGGTTTTGACGATCGTGTCTTCCAGGCGCGACGTCTTGCCGACATACTTGCCGGTATTCACGTCGATCGCGACCAGGGCTTCGGTCTGGTTGATCACGATGTAGCCGCCGCTCTTCAGCCACACTTTCGACTTCAGCGCCTTGTTGACTTCTTCGTTCAGTCCGAATTGCTCAAAAAGTGGCGTTTCTTTCGTGTAGAGCTTTACCCGCTTTACCAACGCCGGCTGAAACCGGTTGGCAAAACGCAGAATGCGCTAGCAAGACACCAACTGAACCAGTAGA
>CAWDPB010000108.1:0-39486 GCA_963804075.1 uncultured Acidobacteriaceae bacterium
GGCAACCTGTGGCAGGGTATTCTCCATGAAGTAGCCGGCACGCAAATGCAGCACGTTCGTGCCATCAATCCGGTTAAGTTTCTGCTCAAGGTCATGCAGCCCGGTAACCGGACCGGTTCCACTGGGCTTATCGGCGCCGTAACTGCTCAGTGACACGACACTCTTGACTCCGGCGTTCTGAATCGCGGCGGCGATGGCATCACTCATGCGACCTTGAAACGCGCGGTAATCGTTACTGGTTAGGTCTGGTGGAATCATTACGTACGCGCCGTCAGCGCCCTTGAATGCCTTGGTGAGCGCGGACGCGTCCGCCGCATCGGCAACGAAAATCTCCGCGCCTTCGTCCGCGATGCTTTGCAGACGCTCGGTACTTCTTCCCACCACGCGGACTTTCTGTCCCGCAGCTAGAATACTCTTAGCCACAACCTGTCCGGTGTGGCCGCTTGCTCCAAGAACGACAAACATAGAAACCTCCAATCAGGTCGTTGGATGCGATGGGCCGTAGCGGCAGCTTCACAAAGATGGGAGGAAGACGGAAACTGGGCAGGTCGTTGCGCGTTCGCGCACTTGGAGGGGTACCGCGGCGGCTCTAGCTCCGAGCCGAGGCTGTCTTCGCCTGTTCCTTCGAGCGCAGAACTTCTCTTACTTTCTTCGCCAGATTCTGCAGCGTGAAGGGCTTTTGCAGGAATGCGCGCTCCGGGGCCGAGCGCACCGGGTGTAACGACCGCATCTTCGGTGTAGCCGGAGAGATAGAGCACACAAATACCGGGCCTTATCGTCAGTAACTTCTTTGCCAATTCGCGCGCCGCCGATCCCCGGCATCATCACGTCGGTCACTAATATGTCGATCGGCTCTTTCGTTTCCGCTGCCAGGCGAAGCCCAGCCTCGCCATTTTCCGCTTCCAGCACTCTGTAGCCGCGCGCGGTCAGCGTCAGGCGCACCAGTTCTCGCACTGACTCCTCGTCTTCCACCAAAAGCACCGTCTCGCAGCCACCTTTATCCGTTTCCCGCGTTGTCGTCGGGCTGGTTTCTTCCAGAGTCTCTTCCACTCTCGGCAGGTACACGCAGAAGGTTGTGCCCAGCCCGATGTTGCTTTCTGCGATCACATATCCGTTACTCTGCTTGACGATGCCATACACGGTGGAGAGCCCAAGGCCAGTGCCTTTGCCTTTTCCCTTCGTCGTGAAGAAAGGCTCGAAGATGCGCGAGAGCGTCTCCTTATCCATGCCATGGCCGGTGTCGGACACCGAAATGACCGAATAACGGCCCGGCTGGATGAATCGATGTTCGCCCACGTTGGGCCGCACCAGGACATTCGCGCTTTGGATGACGATCTTCCCGCCTTCCGGCATGGAATCCTTGGCGTTCACCACCAGGTTCATGATGACCTGCTCGAGTTGTCCGACATCGGCGCGCGTATGTCCAGTCTCCGGGGAAAGCCGCGTCACCAGTTCGATGTTCTCGCCGATCAGGGGGCGCAGCAGGCGCTCCATGTTGCCGATGACGGTGTTCAGATCAACCACTTTCAGTTCCAGCAGCTGTTTCCGGCTGAACGCCAGCAGCTGGCGGGTAAGGGCCGCGGCCCGGTCGGCTGCCTGATGAATCGATTCCACCTTTTGGTGCATCTCGCTGCCCAGTTCCATTTTCTCCAGCAGCACCTCGGTGTAGCCGTTGATCACCATCAACAGGTTGTTGAAGTCGTGGGCTACGCCTCCAGCCAGCCGCCCCACCGCTTCCATCTTTTGCGCCTGGCGGAATTGCTCTTCCAGCTGCCGGTGCTCCGTGACATCTTCGGCGATCAGCTCCAGAACCTCTTCCTGCTCTTCGCCGCCGCTGGCGGCACGTCCGCTGAGCCGCACGCGGATGATGCGGCCGTCCTTGTGTTTCCACTGCACTTCGGCCCCGTTCAAACTCCCCGCGCGCCGGTACTCCTCGGTCAGCCGGTCGATCTCTTGCGGATTGACGTACACATCGTGCCGCGCGTCCAGCTGCAGCACCTCTTCCGCCGATCCGTAGCCGAGCATGCCGATGAGCGCGGGATTCACGTCCAGGAACCGTCCGCTCAGAGAGCAACGGTAAATTCCGAAGACCGCGCTGAGGATCAGCGAGCGGTAGCGGGCTTCCGATCTCCGCAGCGCTTCTTCATAACGCTTATGCTCAATGGTCACCGCCAGCTGTTGCGAAACGAACTGGAGAATTTCCCGGTCCCGCTCCCGGAAGCGTACGTTCTGCGTATAGCTCTGCACCACCAGCGCGCCGATGCTGGCCGCCCCGCTTTTCAGCGGAACTCCAAGCCAGTCAAGGGACGGCGCCCCGATCAAATCGACCTCGCCCTTCCGTACCAGTTCATCAAACACTGCCGGCGTCGCTAGCAGCGGTTCTCCGCTGCGTAACACGTACTCGGTCAGGCCGCGGCCCAACCGCTTCGGCGTTGGCGGGTCATCCACTTCGTCGACGAAGTACGGAAAGCTGAGCAATTGCGCCTGCGGGTCGTAGAGCGCGATGTAGAAATTGCGCGCGCACATCAACTGGCCCACGATGTTGTGAATGGCCGCGTAAAACTGTTCAAGATCCTCCGCGGACTGGCTGCGCGCGGCAATCGCGTAGAGCGCCGCGCTCAAATCCTCCGCCCGCTTCTGGTCGGTGATGTCGCGATAGGACGTGCATGCGCCGATGGTCTTGCCGCTCAGCATGACCGGTGAAGTCGAAAGCAGCACTTCCACCAGCGAGCCGTCCTGCCGCCGCCGCCGCGTCTCCAGCGCAAGCTTCTTTCCGCTCTTAAGATTTTCCGCAATCCATGCGATTTCCGCGTAGCGGTCCGGAGGCACGATCAGCGGATCGATGAACTGACCGGCCAAATCGCCGCCCGGAAAGCCAAACAGCCGCGCGAACTCGTTGTTGACGCGAATCACACAGTTTTTCTCGTCGACAATGCTGACCGCTTCCGGAACGTTTTCGATGAGTTGATGGAAGTAGGCTTGTTCGATAGTGGCCGAGCTGGAACATTTTTCGCACAGCGTGGAGGTCGGAGCTGGCGTGCCGCTTGCTTCGCCAGATGCTTGGTTGCTCTCGGCTTTCGTCCGCACTTTGATCTGCGGCAGGTTTCCAGGTCCTGCCCCGGCGGCGTCTTTCTCCCGCATACAGTCCTTCCTCAATGCGTATTGAGGCTACATTCCATCGTATGCGAGGGAGATTTCCCGCCGGTAATTACGCCAGTAATCGCGCTGGGCGCCCCGAAAGATACGGCCCGATGGATTGGAGGGTGAGAGGCCGCTTCAGCTCTCGGTGGCCAGCAAATCGCAAAGCCGCTGAACCGCTGTCCGCTGCTCGCTGGTCAATACCAGGAATTGAAAACCGCACCGCATCCCGCTGGCGTACCGGACGATCGCCCGCGCCTTGATCGCCATCGGCGGGAAGGGAATCGCAAACTCCATCGATACCACTTCTCCCACGTGGAGTTCGCCGGTGAGGGTCGCTCCCAGGCCATCGCCTCCAAACTCGCTCGTCCTTCCCCACAAAGATGTGGTTACACCGTCGCGAAACACCGAAAGCTGTATGCGCGCATCATAGCGATAGCGGGCGAAGCGCCGTACGCGGGCGTATACCTCCGAGCCTGGTGCGGTTTTGCTCAATCCGTTCTTTTTCCTTAATCCGCCGTTTCCCGGCGCGTTGCGTACGAATTTGGTCGTGTTCGATCCGGCTACAATTTATCTCATAAGCGTTTTGGGGAGGGCACGGCTTTAGTCGTGCCGCCCCAAGCCAGTAAAGACGCGGGCTTTAGCCCCTGAGGGACAACCCGTTCTCCGGCAATTTCCGAGATCAAGTTCTAGCCGCTAAAAAACGCGAGTTCCGGGGGAATGACAATCGGGCCGACTGCGAATACCACGTAAGGCGGAGAAATGCGCACGTCCACCTCCCAGCGATTGTGCTTCAAGCCACCCAAATCCTCCAACAAACTTTCGTACATGTACCAGCGTGCATGTACCATCGTGTCTCCCTTAAACCACGTAGCGGAACTTTCGTCCCGCTTCACCTCGCGAGATTGATTTTCCTCAACCTGTCTTACCCGGCCTGCTGAAAAACCAGGCTTGAGACTAGCACCGGCGTCCCGCCGGCTGCCCGAGCGGGCGTCCGCCGGGCGTCCTCGCCCGCCGCCCTTGATTAGGCTATGATTAAAACAGTAGGGTTCTATGGGGACGGCGAGTCTCCTGCCTTTTCTTGCGCAACTGAAATCCACCGCCTTATTTCATGACGTATCAATCCAACGCGGCCGAAGCATGGTATCCCGATCCGCAGCGAACGCTGAGCTGCCGGGCATTCCTCTCGATCTTCTTCCCCCGCCCGAACTGAGCCGCCCGCTCTGGCGCTCGCTTGCTGGCAATCTGCGCGACACATTCGCGCCCGAGAAACTGCCGCCGCTTCAGCTCACTTCGCGCCCGGTCAACGTCGGGATTCCGCTGGGCGACCGGCTCCGCCTGCCCTGGTATCGCACCGTGTTCACCAACATCGGCGACGTTCTCTCGCCCGAAGTTCTGCCGCCGCTCGAATTGGAATCGCGCCCCGTGGATGTCGGCGAACTGATCACCGACCAGCTCAGTCACATGTGGTGGGCGTCGCTGTTGCGCAATCTTGCCGATCGCGTCGCGCCCGAATCGTTGCCCTCTCTTCAGCTTACCTCCAAGCCCATCCCCGACATCATTCCGAAATCCTGGATACTGCTGCCGATGTGGTCTGAGACCATCGACGGCCCGAAGATTTTCTATCCCGATAAACCGAAGCCAGCCGAGACTGCGCGGCCCCTCACTCCGAAACCCGCGCCCGCGCCGATAGAAGCGCAACCAGCTTTGTCGCGCGACCCCAGCGCCGCCGATCTTCTGCGCGACATTCGCCGCTCCAAAATCCGCCGCCGCATCTGGATCGGCCTCGCCACCGCGCAATCAGCCTACTTGATCGCAGCAAACATCTGGCCAGCGGTCTTCTAAAAAGCTGCGGAAAAGCTTAGCAAGTTGCTGAAAACTCGGCCGGGAGTTGATTTTGGGTGGCGCAGCGGTTCACCGCTGCGATAAGTGGCCCGTTTTAAGTGCCGGCTTTAGCCACTGAGGTCGAAACTCGCGCCCCGAAAATACTCTTTCAGCCTGCTGGTAGAGATATTTTCAGAGAGCTAAGAGATTTCTCCCGTGCGACCCAGCGTACCCCGTGGTTAAAGGTTTTTCGCCGACAGCACAAGAGGGAAACTACTGCCGCAACCCCGTCCACCCTTCCGAAATCACCATCGAATTCCCGGGATTCCGCGAATCGAACTTCACCGAAGTCGGCAGTCCGAGCCGGCACGAGTGCAGATTGATCCACTGCCGCAGATAGGTCACGTCCTGCGACGCTTCATAGGAAACGCCCGCCACGTCGTACTGATAAATCAGCATGGTCGCCGAGCGCTGGCCGTCGTCGGCAAGTTCCTGCACATCGATCACGGTTCCATCGGTGATTCGGCCAATGTGTTTAGCCAGGTGCGGCGCTCCAGTTCGACTTCCTCCGCCGTTTTCGGCTTGCGGCGTAGCAGAGCATAGCCAGCCAGAGCCACACCAGCCGCGCACAATACAAATGTATAGAGACGAAGCGTAATCATCGAAAGTTGCAACCTAAACCTGTTGTGGGATCACTCCAAGAATATGCCGAAACGTTTTCCAGCGCCAATAGTACAAAGGTGCGCCGCAATTGCTGAACAGTAACGCCACGCAAGGACGGCTGCAATCGTGCGATTCGATTGTGTGGCACTGCCAGTGTGGCGCGGGCGCCAGCACGCGAAAAGCTACCAGCGAAGACAATTCCTCGCGTCAGCCCTGTGCTGGCCTAAAAACTATTTTTCACTCCGCCGCCGGCCATGGCTCCCACGCTCGCGCCAGGGGGCCAGCACTCGATACCGCGGCGTCGCTGTGACCGTCTCTTTTGTCGAGGCCAGCAATTTTCTTGATCAGCCATCCCACCGCCGCCTGCGCCGAACTCTTTGACACTCCAATCGACTCCGCTATCTGCTGATAGCTCGCTTCCACCACTTCGCCTCGCCGCTGCTCGGCCGCAAACCACAAATACACAAGGAAACTCACCAAACGCCGGTCGTGTCCCACCAGGTCGCGCATCAGCACATCCACTACGTAATCGTCGAGCGTAATCATGGCTGTATCATCCAATAATATAGCAAGCGATAGCAGATTGCGTCTTGCCCACCCCTTGTCTATCCTCGAACGAGTTTTGCTGTCCCGAGTTCTCTACAGGAGAAAAAACATGATTCGTGGAATAAAGTTCGCTTCCATCCCGGTGCGCGATCAGGAGCAGTCCTTAAAGTTCTTTACCGAAAAGCTCGGCTTCCGCGTGATGACCGATCAGCCCTTTGGCGACCAGCGCTGGATTGAACTTGGCATTCCCGGCGCCGAATCCGGCCTGGCTCTGTTTACCCCTAAGGGCCACGAAGACCGCATTGGCGGTTTTCAGCCAATCTCCTTTTGGACCGATGACGTCTTCGCCACCGCCAAGATCCTAAAGTCCAAGGGAGTAGAGTTCGCGGTTGAGCCCAAAAAAGAGCCCTGGGGCAGCACATCCATTTTAAAAGACGTGGACGGCAATCAATTTGTTCTTTCCAGCAAGTAAAAGATGGAGTGTGTGGCGCGGGCGCCCCCGCCCGCGAAAATTTGGCAGTGAAAACGATTGCTTCGCGTGGGCTCCGGCGGCAAAGTGAACTAAGTCCATGTGTGGCGCAGACATTCCTGTCCGCGCTTGATCTTCTGTGCTCTCGGCACGCGGACAAGAGTGTCCGTGCCACATGAACCTATGGTCTTCGCCGGTAATAAATGTTGAACTCAAACCCCGGATTCGGCGGAAAAATTTCCGCTACCTTCCGCAGCCGCTCGGCCATGGGAGCCGGCGCCAGCAGCGGATAATCCCGCTCCCGCAAATCGTAGTAATCCACGTCCAGATAAACCGCCAGCAGATAAATCGAGATCGCATCCGCAAAACTCGCTGCCAGATATTCGTTCTTATACTTCTCCGCGTCCGGACCCTGCACCGTGGCCATCTTGCGCGACTCCCACGCATCCAGCGATGTTTCTCCGCGCACGCCCGCTTCCACCTGCTGCCACGCCAGATCGGCAAACGTCGTCGAAACTCCCGCTGCGTTCAACCAGCGCGTGTCCAACATTAATAAAGAATTCGAACGCCACCGAAAACTTGTCGTCCATCAGGCGCGTCGAAATGAACACGCACTCCGCGTCTTCCAATACTAAGGTTGCGATGGCAAACTGCGCTGTCGCTCAGCACCACGTCGTAGCGCTCGGCAATCAGTGTTCTCCTCGCCCTGGCTCACCGTGAGCGGCACAAAGTAATACGCTTTGCGCGTGGAGCGCGAGAGGCGATCGTCCCCGGCACCGCCGCAATCATGCGGTCCAGATCGTTTTCGGCGAGCATGACCTCGCCGGAGCGGGCATAGCAGATGCCGTTCGGCGCCTGTGAAACGGGGCTCGATTGTACGACCTCCGCGGGGCTGCGGGTGATCGTCGAAGCGGTTTGCGACATGCGTGTATTGTAGCGTATGCCGAGCGAGCTTTCTCAGCCGTCAGCCGGCTGCTTTACTTTTTTTCAGAACGGGGTCCACAGACGGCCCACCTTTGAATTCCCCAACCGACGCCGTCCCATCCGTCACCGCGAGGCCAGTAAGTGGAATGGGATATTTCGCCAACTTATCAAACCCCATATCACACTGGACGGTGTGACCGATGTCACTGACAAAACAGAGCAATCGTCATTGATTTGTTCTGAACTTTCTCGCCTCTGAACGCACACCGCTTTGAGGCAACTAGTTCAACATTTACTTGCTTCAAAGGAGGAAAGGTATGCGGCGCTTTCAGTTTGCTTGGCTAACACTGGTTCTGTTCATAGGGCAGCCGCTTCTGGCAAAAACCTACTATGTCGGGACCTGCAAGACGGGAAGCTATAGTGAGCTGATCGGTTGACGAGCGAAGATCGGGGCAACTGCTGAATTCAGAATCATTACTCTCATTGAGGTTTGGTTTCCCGCTCGGCCATCGCCAGACGCTGACCGCCAGGCCTTCACCGCCAGCGGTCACCGCGACTGTTGGCGCCAAGCGACTCGTAGTACATCATCGCGGAACAGCGCTACACTCGCAACCACAGTCAATCGGTGCGCCCCACCTTTTGCAATCCCTGCAACCTTTCCCATTTCGGCACCCCGATTCATCACAATTTCATTGTGTCCTACGTCCTAGACATCCCCAAAATTAATCGAAAAAATTGATCAACACTACTGTCGGCATCCAGCGCCCCAGCAAAAGCATCGGGCGTAAAAACGTTGGGGTTCAAAGCATGGGGTGCTAAGAAATTCGGGTGCCCCGCTCATTCGCGTCTTTTTGCGAATGAGTGGGCTACGAGGACGCCGTCAGTGGGAAAAGTGGGGGACAATGAATTTTCTGATCAAGTGTAGCGCGGGCGCCCTCGCCCGCGAAAACCGCGGCGTCCAGAGGAATACCGGGAAGATGCTCGCCGGAGTTGCCCTAAGCCATGCAAAATCAGTACTTTAGTCGTAACTCCCCGCGCCTCAAGACTTTGCAGAACTTCATCGCCAAAGTCTTGATTCCAATAGACCGTGGGGAGGGGGGTATCCCAAACGCACTCATAACAGCATTCATAAGCGAAGCCCAATACCGAGAGCCCAAAGCCCAAAGTCTCAATTTAAGGAGTCATAATAATCATGGAACCAACCCCAGTAACACGATGCCAGCACCTTCACACCAGCGGCGCGCAATGCGATTCGCCCGCTCTTCGTAACCAGAAACATTGTTACTACCACCACGAGAACCGTCCGCAACCCACACGAAACCAGTGTCGATGGCAAATCGTCCGCGGAGCCACAGCTTCTCATACCCCTCCTCGAGGATGCGCACTCCATCCAGGTCGTCATCCGCCAGATCATGCAATTGCTCGTGCAAAAAAAGACCGACCCCAAAACTGCTGGCCTCCTCCTCTATGCCCTGCAAATCGCTTCGTCGAACCTCACCCGCATGGACGAGGAAGAGCCGGAACCCGAGGACGTTGTGGTCGATCTCGACAAGGTCGCGGAAACTCCGCTCGAAACGGATTTCTTCGAAGAACACGAAGAAGGAATCCCCGATCCCCCCAAAGGATTCCCCCTCCTCCGCCTCCGCAAATCGTCCCTCAAGAAACCGTCTGCGTTGCGATCCACCCCGACTTCGAACCATCGCTGATCACCGTCGACCGCCTGCGCGCGGCGGTCGCCGTCATTCAGAAAGGCGTCGCCGACCACGAATCCAAGATGCAGTCGTCAGAAAAGCCCGCAACGCAGACGCCCAAAAGTCCGCGATGCAGACGTCGGAAAAGTCAGGGATGAATACGGCCGAAGATTCCGGCAGAGACAACTCCAACGATGGCCTTCCTCCCGGCACAATCCAAGCCCGCGCCAGAATGCCCAGCACGAGAAGAAGTCCGAAGGAAGATCCGGATATGTGAACTGACACCTCCCGGAGGAATGACGAAAGCCGAGATCCGAACAGCGAGATCCGAAAGCAAGCCCAGAGCCCAGAGCCGAAAGCCGCGCATTGTTGTAATTTAGAGTCATGGCGAATACAGAATCGGCCAAGCCGCGCTGGATCGGCGTCCCTCTGCGTGCATGTGCGATTACATTTCTTTTTACGCTGCTGTCGTTCGCGGTTGCGCTGCTGCTGAGCATTTTGGGGACGATCGTCTACTCGCAGGTCAAGCATGTACCGCCGAATTTGCAGTACGCCTATCGCCACATTGCGTTTCCGTTCGCCATCACCGTGGGAGTGATTGTGCTGATCGTGATGCTGATTGTTGAGACACGGAATTATCGCCAGAGCAAAGCGCTGGATGCAATCGAGAAGACAATTGCATTGAATCATTGAGCCATTTGGCCATTTAGACATTGAATGATTGACTTCAACGGCGCAGTCAAGGTTTCAATGCTTAAATGTGTCAATGTCTAAATCTCTAAATCTCTAAATCTCTAAATGTCTAAATGCCTAAATGCTTCAATGCCTCAATGACTCAATCACTCAATAACTCACCCCGCATCGCAATCCCCATGCCGCATTCGGGAGATCGCGCCTACGCCGAACGCGCCTGCCGCAATATGAAGACGCGGTTCGCGGAGCGGGCGGAGAGCCAGTGCGCATCGATTTCGACCAGAGCGCGGAAGAGGTAAAGAAGACGCTTGCGACCTGCGATGCCGTGCTCCTGCCGGGAAGCCGCGCCGATGTCGATCCCGAGAAGTATCAGGCAGTTCGCCATCCGAAGACAGCCGAGTTGGATGCGAAACGCGACAACCTGGATCATCTGCTGCTCGACGATGCTTATCGCGCGCGCAAACCCGTCCTTGGGATTTGCTATGGATTGCAATCGCTGAATGTGTATCGCGCGGGATCGCTGGTGCAGGATATAGAGTCCCAGAATCTCGAATTAAAGATCAATCACAGCGCGGGGCGGACGGTTCCGAAAGCGCACGAGGTGACGATTGATCCCAAGTCGCACCTCGCGAGAATTGTAGGTGCGCAAAATAGCGAGCCGATCGCGGTGAATTCGTCGCATCATCAATCGGCCGAGCTCCCCGGGAAAGACCTGCGTGTAGTAGCGCGCTCGCCGCAAGATGGAGTGATCGAAGCGCTGGAAGGAACCGGGCCCGATCATTTTGTGCTGGCCGTGCAGTGGCATCCAGAGCGGTCTGTAAACGATGCGCCAGAGCTGGCGCAGTCAGCGCACGCAATTTTCAGGGCGTTCGTTGAGGCGGCGCGGGAGAAACGAAAGCTTTCAACCACGGGGAACATGGAGGACCACGGAGGATGAGTCGGGCAAGACCTCTACGTGAATTGTCATTCCGAGCGCAGCGAGGAATCTGCACTCCGCAACAGGGAGGACAAGGGTTAGAACACCCTGATGTTTTCTAGAGACTCCGCGCTCTCGATCCTTCTGGCTATCTCTTGAAGGATACGGTCCCAGCCGGTTGTAAGACCTTGGGGGATAATCAATGAACCGTGAAGTGTCGGCTTACGCTTGCCGCCCGCGCTTTGACCGTCGTCAGTCAAATCAAAGTCGATTCGCTCATGACCCTCCGTATCGGGACTGACTTTTTTGTTCTTCGGCACGTATCCGGCGATCGGCCCCCAGAACTGCGTTTCGTGTGGGTGAACAACTATAGTTGACATCCTTAAGATCCCTCTATTCGCTATTGTGCGCCTGATACAACCTCGATTGTCAAGTCATAGGGGAGTGCAGTTCGCGACAGAATGCAGATTCCTCGCTTTGCTCGGAATGACAAGCTTTTGGATGTTGCGGGACTTATCGAAAGCTTAACGGCGTGAGCGCTGCAGCAGCACCGTTACGTGCGCAATCGCCGCGTTGTCCGTTCCTGTGCCTTCGGGCGTTTTCGCTTTGAGGCCGATGCAATCTTCCGCAATGCCGCAGAGTTCGGCGACGTGCCTGCGAATCGCCGCAGCGTGCGGGCCGATTTTAGGCGCGGCAAGAATCAGCGCGGAATCGAGATTGACTAACTCGTATCCAGAGGCGGCAACGCGTTTGAGAGCTTCGCGGAGAAAGACGGCCGAATCCGCGCCTTTCCATTGCGGATCGGACGGAGGGAAAAGCGTGCCGATATCAGGAGCCGCGATCGCGCCTAGCAAAGCGTCGGTGATGGCGTGAAGCAGAACGTCTCCATCGGAGTGTCCGCCAAGCCCTTTGTCATGGGGGATCGCGACGCCGCCGATGATCAACGGAATTGCAGGTTTGAACTCGTGCGAGTCGTAGCCGTAGCCGATGCGCAGTTGAGGAGTCATAGTCAGTGGTCAGTGGCTAGTGAAAACCAAGTTGCATCGCCGAGACGCAGAGAGCGCCGAGAATCCATTTTCCGCTTTTCTCCGCGACCTCGGCGTCTCGGCGGTGAGAATTCAATAACAGAGTCGGCTAGCCACTGCTTTTCAAATAGAACTCGGCCAATTCCATATCCGCCGGAGTTGTGATCTTAATGTTTTTCGCCGAGCCCATGACGACCACCACAGGCAATCCGCTGCGCTCGATGAGAGAGGCTTCATCGGTTCCAACAAAACCGTCCGCAGTCGCTTCATCGAAGGCCTTCTTGAGAATGTCATAGCGGAAACCTTGCGGCGTTTGCGCCAAGACCACTCCAGCGCGAGGAATCGTAGTCTTGATGATCGCTCCATCGGCCGTGCGATCGACCTGCTTGACGGTATCGACGGCGGGCAAACCCGCAATCGCGGCATGATGCTTTTGGGCAGAGGCAATGACTTCGTGGATGATCTCGGCAGTGACGAACGGGCGAACGGCGTCGTGGATGAGCACAATGTCGTCCGGATTCGCAGCGATGCTGCGCAGCGCGCTGGCGACCGAGTCTTGCCGGTGTTCGCCGCCTTCGACCAGTTGCAGGCGTTTCTTGAGGATTTCCGGATATTGCTTTTCGATCTGCGCCCGAAAGCCGGCGATCTCATCCTTGCGCAAGGCGACGACGATCTCGTGGACCGCGGGCACGGCGGCAAACTGGCGCAGCGTGCGGACTAGAATTGGCACGCCACCCAGGTCCTTGAACTGCTTGCTGGGAGACTCTTTCCTGATCTTGCCAGGCGAGAGAGGAGCCATGCGCGTGCCGAGTCCGGCCGCGGGAACGATGACGAACACCTTCATAGGAGACGATCCGTATAGTACAGCATTGGCGAAGCGATAGCGCGCCCCGCAACGGGTCACTGCATACGCCTCAGAGCTCTAGTCCGCGGCGCGGTCGATCGGAAGCGGCGCGGTCTTCTTCAGCGGTTCGGGAGCCGGATTACTGGGACTGGACGATTGCACGACCACCGGGGCCGGCGTTGTCGCCTTCGAATCGTGCCGGTTCACCGCTCGCTCATCCCACTTGCCGAAAATCATTTTGCCGGCCGTTGTCTGCAGGACGGAGGTCACGGAGATGTCGATGGTCTTGCCGATCATCTTGCGGGCATTATCGACTACCACCATGGTGCCGTCATCGAGATATGCGACGCCCTGGTTGTATTCCTTGCCCTCTTTCAGGATGAACACGCGCATGATCTCGCCAGGAAGGACGATCGGCTTGAGCGAGTTGGCCAGCTCATTAATGTTGAGCACGGCCACGCCCTGGAGCTGCGCAACCTTATTCAGGTTGAAATCGTTGGTGATGATTTTGCCTTCGTAGAGCTTGGCGAGTTCGATCAGCTTCATATCGACTTCGCGCACAGTGGGGAAATCGTCTTCGACAATCTGGATCGTCAGGGTAGTCGTCTTCTGCAGGCGCTGCAGAATATCGAGGCCGCGGCGTCCGCGATTGCGCTTCAAAGAGTCGGCGGAATCGGCAACCAGTTGCAGTTCGCGCAGCACGAATTGGGGAATGACGATGATGCCGTCGAGAAATCCGGTTTCGGCGATGTCGGAAATACGGCCGTCGATGATGACGCTGGTGTCGAGGATCTTATAGCTCTTTTTGCCCGTCTTTTCGCCGCCGAAAATGCCGCCCAGCGCGGCGAGGTTCAGCAGATCGCCCTTGTTGGCGCCAACGATCAAGCCGACATAGGCCATGATCAGCATGACCATGATCATGAGAAAGCTCTGGGTCGGTCCCGCGGGCACGCTGTTGCGAATGACGAGCGCGAAAAAGTAGGCGCCGATGATGCCGAGGACGCTACCGATGGCCGCGCCGATCAGGCGCTTCAGGCTCATGACGTGCAGGCGCCACTCGAACACGACGATGGCGCAGCCGATCAATATGCCGATGCCCGCATCCAGATTGGAAGGCAGGTTGAACGGACGGATAAGAAAGCAAATGACCCCAACGATAAGAACGAAAAGGAGACGTATAAGAACTACATCCACAACGATACCTCCATCGGGCAAGTCCACGTTTTCCGTGTCTTGGACCCGCGCCAGCCGCCCAGGTTTAGATGAGATAAACCCCTGTGCCAGCGTTTAATCGCGGAGCCGTATGAGAAATAAAGTGCGCTCCGAACCCGGTCATTGACCGGGCATTCGAACTGTTACGCTGCAAAGTATATACCGGGTCGAAGGGCTGAGCCAGTCCTAGCTTATAGACCTTTCGAGTTCGTCGAGAAAGGGATGGATGCTATGGGACGCAGCGTGCCGGCAAATTCGGCCTGCTTGCACACGTAAGTCGCGGGCTACGTTAGACTGTCGGGTTGCCTGGAGAGACCCCCTATGAATTGGCCGGGACGCTTTGTCCTGCTCATTGTCATTGCCGTTTCGCTTTCTCTGTTCCTGCGGAAGTTTCTGGCCGCGGTGCGCATTATCCTGGCCGCCAAGCGGGATGCCGATTTCCGCCTGTCGCCAATAGGCCCGCGCATTCGCAAAGTGCTGTGGGAAGTGGTGGCGCAGGGACAAGTGATCGCGCAGAGGCCGTTACCTGGCTTGGCCCACGCCTTCGTCTTTTGGGGCTTTTGCGTATTTGCGCTGGTGACGACCAACCACTTCGCGGAAGGATTCGGCTTAGATTTCCTGTCGGACGGGGGATTCTCGCGCTTTTATTTCGCGGTGGCGGCTGTCTTCGCCGTGGCGGTCGCGATCTCCATTGCCGGCCTCGCGTTTCGCCGGTTCGTGATCCGCCCGAAATGGCTGGAGCCGCTCTCGCCGGAATCGGGCTTGATCGCGTTCCTGATTTTCGCGCTGATGATCACGTATCTTGCGCGCTTCTGGGTGGTAGAAGGAAGCGCTGCGGGATGGGCCGTCTGGTGGGCGCATACGCTGGTGCTCCTGTTGTTCCTGCCGCTGATTCCAAGCACCAAGCACATGCACCTGGTGCTGAGTCCGTTGACGGTGTTTCTGGAGCGCGACGGCTTCAGCAAGATCCCGCCGCTGGTTGGCGACGAGGATTTCGGGCTCGATACAGGCAAGGATCTGACGCAAATCGCCGCCTTGCAGGCGTATAGCTGCGTGGAATGTGGACGCTGTACGGAGCATTGCCCGGCCAACAACACCGGAAAGCTTCTCAATCCCAAGGAAATTATTTTAGGCACGCGGCATTACTTGCAGGAATTTGGCCCGAAAAGCGAGGAACCGCTGCTGGGCAAGCATCTTTCGATGGAAGCGGCTTTCCAGTGCACGACCTGCGGGGCGTGCGAGTTTCAGTGTCCGGTGGGAATTCAGCATTTGCCGTTGATTGTCGGCTTGCGGCGCGGCGCGGTGAACACCGGCAAGTGGGACAACAGCTACGGCGGCGAATTGTTCGTCACGCTCGAGCGCGGCGGCAATTCGTTGGGCTTTCCGTCGTCCGATCGCGAGAAGTTCATCGAGAAAAGCGGGCTGCCGTATTACGACGGCACGCAGGAATACTGCCTGTGGATGGGATGCCTGGGATCGTTCGATCCGAACGGGCGGAAGATTCTACTGGCGTTCGCCGAGGTGCTGCGGCATTTGAACATCAGCTTCGGCGTGCTGAAGCAGGAGAAGTGCAACGGCGATCCGGCGCGGCGGTTGGGCAACGACTATCTGTTTGGCGAACTGGCGCAATCCAATCTGGAGCAGATTCGCGAAGCGGGTGTGAAGAAAATGGTTTCGATTTGCCCGCACTGCGTGCGCACAATGGGCGTGGATTGGAAGGAGCATGGCGGTGCGATTGACATTGAACATCACAGCGAATTGATCGCGCGGCATCAGGACCGTCTGCCGCTGGACCGGGATCAGCAGAAGACGATGGTGTTTCATGATGCGTGTTATCTGGGACGTTATCGCGGCGTGTATGACGAGCCGCGTGAAGTGATTGCGCGGTTTGGGCAGGTGGTTGATCCTCCGCGGGCGCGCGAACGCGGCTTCTGCTGCGGCGGCGGGGGAGGATTGATGTTTCTGGGAGAAGAATCGGGCAAGCGCGTGAACCGCGAGCGCGCCGAAGAGTTGGTGGCCACCGGAGCGAGCGTGGTGGCTGCGGCGTGTCCGTTTTGCAATTCGATGCTGCGCGACGGCTTGGCTGCGGCTTCGGAAACTCCGCCGGAGTTGCTGGATGTGGCGCAGATTGCCGCGGCGGCGATTGGGAAGAAGGCGGAGGGAAACTAAATCCTCACCACTTTTTGAAAATCATAAACACGGCGGCGACGATCAGGGCGAAGCCGGCGAAGTAATTCCACTTCAATTCCTGGTGGAAGTAGAGGATCGAGAAGACCGTAAAGACGGTGAGAGTGATGACTTCCTGAATGGTCTTGAGTTGCGCGAGGGAGAATTCGTAGGAGCCGATGCGGTTGGCGGGAACCTGGAAGCAGTATTCCAGAAATGCAATCAGCCAGCTAATAATGATGACTTTGAACAGCGGCGCGGAACGATATTTCAGGTGGCCGTACCAGGCGAAGGTCATAAAGATGTTGGAGCAAGTCAGAAGCAGAATCGTTCTCATGCGTCTTATGTTGCCTTAGTTGTGATTTTGTTGCCTGCGAGCGATTTTATTTTATGGCCGTCAGCGGCGGGCGATTTTCATGGCGACGAAAATGGTGGTGCAGACGGCGAAGTCCACGATCAGTCCCCAGTCTTCCTTGAACAGAGAATGCCGCATGGCAAGCGGCAAATGTGGCATGAACAAGAAATAGACGGCATTGCCGGCAAGCACGGCTGCCAGCGCATCCAGAAAATTTTTGACGTGGAGACTCTGGGCCATCATTTCTCCGGGTGTATGGAACTCGTGCCCTTCCCTTTCTGCGAGCAGCCTGCCAGAGCGTCACTGGCAACTGACAGCCGGAAACTCGCAACCGAAGTTCCGGCAACTGCCTTCCTGCTAACATCCCTTGAGATGCTTGAACCGTCCACTCCAGTGCAGTTTGTGAAAGGCATTGGCCCGCGCCTGGCCGAGATTCTCGCGGCCAAGGGCGTTGAGACGGTGGACGATCTCCTCCATTATTTGCCGTTCCGTTATGAAGACCGCCTAAATCCGCGCTCCGTGGCCGAACTGCGCGCCGGTGAAATGGCGACCGTGATCGCAGAGGTGCGCAACTCGGGACTGTTCCGCACGCGGCGTATGCCGATTTTCCAGCTCACCGTTGGCCAGGGACGCATCCGCCTGAAGTGCCTGTGGTTCAATGCGACGTATCTGCAAGGCCGATTTCAGCCGGGACAGATGCTGGCGCTCTACGGCAAAGTCGAGGCCGATCGCGACGGGCAGTTGCAGATCATGCAGCCGCAGTTCGAAATTCTGGGGGACATTAACGAAGAAGGCGGCGCGAGCGAGGCCGAGAAGAAGGCCGCTGCGTCGCTCGAAATCGGACGGATCGTGCCGATCTACGAATCGACGGGGCAGGGAAAGCTGACGCCGCGCTGGTTCCGGCGCATCATACGGTCGGCGCTGGAGAATCTGAGTCCCGAGCTGCCCGATCCGATTCCGGCGGCAGTGCGGGCACACTTGAGCCTGATTTCGCCGCGCCAGGCCTTGTGGCAAGTGCATTGGCCGGAAGCGGGCGAGAGCTTTGCCGACCTGCAATCTTCGCGCACGCCGGCTCATATACGGCTGATCTTCGACGAGTTGTTCTTCATCGAACTGGGGCTGGAGCTGAAGCGCCGCGAGCAGAAGGCACAAACCGGAGTGGCGTTCCAGATCAACGACGGAGTGCGGCAGGCGATCAAGAAGATTCTGCCCTTTCACCCGACGGCGGCGCAGAAACGCGTACTCAAAGAGATCGCGACCGACATGCAGACGCCTTATCCCATGCGGCGTTTGCTGCAGGGCGACGTGGGATCGGGTAAAACGATTGTCGCTTTTCAGGCGGCCATCATCGCGATTGAAAACGGATATCAGGTCGCGTTCATGGCTCCGACGGAGATTCTGGCGCAGCAGCATTACTTTTCGGCGCGCCAGATTCTGGAGAAGGCAGGATACCGGATCGTGTTGCTCACCGGTTCGCTCGAACAGGATCGCAAGCGCGATGTGCGCCGACACATTGCGCAGGGCAATGCGCAGCTGGTGATTGGAACGCACGCGCTGATTCAGGATCGCGTGGAATTTGAAAATCTGGGGCTGGTGATTGTGGATGAACAGCATCGGTTTGGGGTGATGCAGCGGCTGAAACTGATGAAGAAAGATGGAGTCGGGGCGAATGTGAGTGTTGGGAAGGACGAGGCGAAGCCCCGTCCCCAGAAGGAGTCCCATACAGACAATGCCGAGCCCGATGTGCTCGTCATGACTGCAACGCCCATCCCGCGCACTTTGGCTCTTACGCTTTATGGCGACCTCGATCTTTCTGTGCTCGACGAGCTTCCTCCCGGGCGTACACCGATTGTGACCAAAGCTGTGGCCGACGAGCGCGCACCGGACGTTTGGGATTTCGTAGGCAAGCAGATCGCCGCTGGGCATCAGGCTTACGTTGTTTATCCCGTGATTGAGGAGAACGAGGAGCGCGAACTCAAGGCGGCTGAGCAGATGCACCGCCAGTTGCGCGAGAAGATTTTTCCCAATCGACATGTAGGCCTGCTGCATGGCCGGCTCGACGCCGACACAAAAGAGCGCATCATGCGGGAATTTCAGCGCGGCGAAATTGAGATTCTTGTCGCGACCACGGTGATCGAAGTCGGCGTTGACGTGCCCAACGCAACCGTCATGGTCATCGAGCACCCCGATCGTTTCGGCCTGGCGCAGTTGCATCAGTTGCGCGGACGCATCGGGCGAGGTGCGGCAAAATCCTATTGCGTGCTCATGCACGGCGGGCGGGTTTCCGAGGAAGGCCAGCGGCGGCTGGATGCGATGGTCCGAACGAATGATGGCTTCCAGATCGCCGAACTCGATCTTGAGCTCCGCGGGCCTGGCGATTTCTTCGGAACGAAGCAGGCCGGGATTCCGAGCTTCCGGGTGGCGAATTTGATCCGCGACCGACAGTTGCTTGAAGCCGCCAAGCGTGAGGCTGCGTTCGTGGTGGGCGGGCCGAACGAAGAGCTTTCAAAAGACGAGGTTGACCGCGCGTTAAAACACATGCGGTCGCGGTGGTCGATTAGTTATGGGCTGGCGGAAGTGGGGTAGAAGTGCGTAAGAGGAAGCTCTGCTTCAGTGTCCCAAAACGGAGGATATCAGAAGCTTAATTAGTGCTTCCATAAGCAGAAGTGCCGACCGTCCCCGGTAACTCTGGTACCTGCCGCGGGCCTGAAAATGACGCTATAATCGGACAGTTTGTCTCCTCCGTCAGGCCTGTGTTCACAGACGCGTGTCGTAGAACTGTACCCAAGACGTGTGTCACACAGACGTGTCTCATAGAAGTGTACGCATGGAAAAGCCCACAGAGGTTTTGGCCCCGGTCCAGAGAATTCCGCGCTCAGCGCCTGCGCCTCGGCCGCGGCTGCTGATCGAATGGGAATCGCGCCATCGCGTGTTTCTGGATAACCTCGCGGATCTTTTCCTGACACGACCGCTCCCGCCGCTTCGTCTTACGTCAAAGCCCGCGCGTTTTTGGGGAGACGTTTTCGTTCCCACAGGCGCGCCGTGGTCCTCGTTCATGGAGGCGGTGCTGTGGCAAGTGATGGTCACCATCCTGCTTGTGTGGGCGCAATCGAAGATTTGGGTGCCAGTGAAGCTCGTCGAGCCAAACAGGATTCATCGGGCGATCACGTACTATCCGCCAACGTCGTTTCCGGCGGCGGAGAGCAGGGCGTCGAAGGCGCCGCCTCGATCGCGAAAGGCTGCGGCGCGGCAGCAGCCCGCAGCTCACCAGACTGCGAGGCAGACGCCGATGCCGGTTCGGCCGGAGCAGAAGCCAAGCCTGGTTACGCCGCCAGATATCAAACAGGCTGCGGCAAGACCGCCCGATTTGCCGGCATCCCACTTCGCGCCGCCGATGACGCCGTTTTCAGCCACAGCGGACTTACGCCGCAACTCGCTGGCTGAAGCGCCCGGAGCGGTGGCGCCTCCAGTTCAGGTTGATCAAGCTGCGGCGAACCGCGGCCGAGGGTTGTTGACGCCCCAAGCCACAGTGGTCGCTCCCGCGCCAGAAGTTCGTGGCTCAGGCGGAAGATCTTTGAAGGGTGAAACGGGGGGATTGCGGGTTGTTCCGCCGCCTCCCGCGGTGCAGAGCGCGGGCAATGCGCCCAGAGCCAGATCGTTGTCGAACGCTGGGTCGAATGTTGTGCCGCCTGCGCCGTCGGTTCCGCGCGCGGGGAAAGCCGCTGGAGATCCACGCGTTGCGATCTCGGGAGCGGGCTCGCAGGCGATTCCGCCCCCGCCATCCGTTCGCGGTGCGCGCGGCGATGCTGGCGCGGCGGCATTGGGCTCGACCGCAGGATCGCAGGCGGTGCCACCTCCTCCCTCCACGCAGGGAGCCGCTGGCCCGGCTCGAAACGGCCGGTTGAATGCGTTATCGGGTACGGGACCGGTAGTGGTTCCTCCGGCTCCGTCGGTTGCGGGAGCGGCCAAGTCTCCGGGGAATTCGAGGGCAGGAGCGCTTGCCTCGCAAGCTGTGCCTCCACCTCCGTCGATTGCGGGATCGAGCGGAGGGAAAGGCGGATCGCTTACAGGTGCTGGCGGAGTGGTGCCTCCGCCACCTTCAGTTACGGGATCGAACGGAGCGAAGTACGGATCGCTTGCCGGTGCGGGAGCGGTGCCTCCTCCTCCGTCGGTTGAGAGCGGCTCTGGCGATACTGCGCGAACTGGCTCTTTGTCGGGAGATGGTTCGCAGGTTATTCCGCCGGCTCCGTCGGTTGAGAGCGCGGGCAACACCGGTGTGAGTGAACAGGCAGGACACCGGAGCGAGCGGGAACGGGAGTTGGAGCCAAGTCCGACGGTCGCGGCGACGAATGTGCCAGCCCCAGGGCATGTGCTGGAGCCTGCGCCGGTGTTGCCCACTCCGTCGCTGCCGCCGAGGAACGAAGACCAAGCGACCATTGAAGAACTGCCGCTGGGCCTGCTGGGACTGGTGTTTGCCGCGCCGGGCAGTTCGTATTTCTCTAATTTTGAAGTGTTCGTAGCTAAGCGGCGGATGGGCAAGGACAAGCTGCAATTGATCAAACTGGTGTATGAATTTCTTCCTTATCAAAAGCGATTGTCGGAATACAACCTGAACAACCTGCCGCCGAGGGTGATCAAGTTGCGCGTGATTCCGGACCCGAGCTGTAACGAATCTTTGGGGCAAATCATACAGCCTGCGCCGGACCCGTCGCGACCGGTGACGGAGTATCCGAAGCTGCCAGTTGCGCTAAGTTCCGCGGATATGGAGATGGTGCTGCCGTGCTATCGCACGAGCGCGGGCGATTTTGAGAAGGCGATGGCGAAGAGCAAGTAACGGCGCGAAATATTGCGCTAATTGGCTACCTCTTCGAGGACGATAGGCTGGCTGCTAGGGCTTGACATTGGGCGAAGGCGCGTCGGTTCTAGCCCCCTCTAGGGCCCACGTTCCCTCTATTTGGCAGCTGTAGTCCTTGTCGTTGTCATGGCGTATGTAGAGCCTCTCGTGATCCACTCGGTAGTCGACGACATCCCCAACCTTGAATTTCCCGGCTGGAAGGATCCGCAGTAGTCAACCTGGTACATAGGATCGCTACCTTTCAATTCATAGACCTTCGCTTTACGGGTCCACGTTGAGACCGGCGAACTGGGACTATTCGCAGGTCCCCCGCCGCCGCCACCGCCCATAATGTGGGAGTCACGCCGCACACCGTAACCCATGATTGTTCCTTGCTGATACGTCGGTGGCCTCTTCTCAGAGGTCGCAATGTCGCCGTACGAGGCTTCTATGGTGCACTTGTACTCTTTCCCGCTATCCCTTCGTATGTAGACCTTGTCGCCTTCTACTCGATAATCCACGGCTTGGCCGGTTTGGAAATCGCCACAATTGGCAATCTTCTTATCCATATCGGGACCCTTCACTTCGTAGGTCGTAGGGGAGCCGGCATTCTTTGTGATCGTGCCCTGTTGATAGTCGTGCTCGGTTTCTCTTCCGACCGCAATCGTGGTTAATAGGAGTGCCAAAAATACTGTGCGAGTTAGTGTCATAAATCCTTAATATTTGAGCGAAATTTACAACGGTCAAAACTAATTGCGCCGATGCAGATTTGTCAAAAATATAATTCCGGAGTTTTCGCGGGGAAATGGGTGTACTCGGCGTGGGTTTCATCGCGAGTGGTTCTGCTATGATCGCGGCAGACCGGGAAAACCGGAAGATTGAACCTTACTGAGGAGTCGGAACGTCATGGATGCACCCACTTTTTCCATGGGCGATCGGCGCAACGAGGATATTGCGCTGGATCTGATGAAGTTCATTGCGATGACCACCAGCTATGGCAAGACTGTCGGCACGGCTGGGGGCCTGGGCTTTCAGGGCGGCGGCGCTGCGCCCAAGCCTGAGGAGTACGCCGACCATCTGCTCGAACTCTATGGGAAGTGTTTGAAGGTGGTGGGGGGGAAGTAGGTTTCGAGCTGTCAGCTCTCAGCCATCAGTTGAAGGCTTTGCTCGGCGCCTTCTGGCCATCGTTTGGCAGGCTCGGCCTCAGTGCGGAATCGCACTCTGCGAATGCGCTTGAGACGTGCTTGGATATTGACTGGGACGATGATGAGGCCTAGCGGGCATGATCTAACTGAGGGCTGACGGCTGAAAACCGATTGACTGCTTTTCTAAACCCTTTCCCGTGAATCTCTTCGTTGACAAGTGGGCGAGACGTGGGCTATCCTAGATTCCTTTGGAAGTCCTGCGGCTGCCCGCCGGGAACACCTTGCGCGTTCTGCGTGCAATTGCTTTCGTGGATTGATCTTTCTTTAGGTTAGTCTTTCTTCGGAATAATCAGGGCACTCAGCGGTCTTCAATTATCACGTTTGCAGTTTGGGAGAGTTGCATGTCAACCTATTTCCCGAAAGAAGGGGATATTGCGCGGAAGTGGTTTGTAGTCGACGCCACCGGACAGCCGCTTGGGCGGCTGGCATCGCGCGTAGCCCGCATTCTGATCGGCAAGGAAAATCCGAAATATACGCCGTTCATCGACACCGGCGATCACGTGGTCGTGATCAATGCGGAGCAGGTGAAGATCACCGGTATGAAGGTCGAACAGAAGGCGTATCACCATTACACGGGCTATCCCGGAGGGTTGCGCTCGGAAGACCTGAAGAAACGCCTGGTGCGCAAGCCGGAACTGGTGATCGAAGACGCCGTTTCGCGCATGATGCCCAAGAACAAACTGGGCAAGCAGATGTTCACGAAGCTCAAGGTATACAAGGGCGACAAACATCCGCACGAGGCGCAGAAACCGGAAGCGAAAGTATTCGCGTAGGAAAACAGCCGCGAGCTATGAGCCGCGAGCTGCGAGCAAGCGCAGGATTTTTAGATTCTCTTTGAAAGGTTAGTGGCGACAGCCCGAGCGAGGCCTCTGTTGGTGGCTCGAAGCTCGAAGCTCGAAGCTCGAAGCTTAAATGGCAGACACAGTTCAATACTACGGAACGGGCCGGCGGAAGTCGGCGATTGCGCGCGTTTTTCTGCGTCCGGGCAGCGGCGAATTCAAGGTTAACGGCAAAGGGTTCGAAGAATACTTTGTGACCCCTTCGCAGCGCACCAGCGCCAAGTCGCCACTGGTTTTGACCGAAACCTCGGCGAGCTTTAACGTGCTCGCCAACGTGTGCGGCGGCGGCGTAGCCGGTCAGGCCGATGCGGTGCGCCTGGGCATTACACGCGCGCTGATGGAATTTAACGCGGAACTGCGCAAGCAGCTGAAGGCTGAAGGCATGGTCACGCGCGACCCGCGCGCCAAAGAGCGGAAGAAGTACGGACAGAAGGGCGCACGTAAGCGCTTCCAGTTCAGCAAGCGGTAAGTCGTCATTGGCCGTCTGTCGTTGGCCGATTCGCTAACGAGCTGGCGATCAACGGCTGGTGGTTTGATTTTGAGTAAAATTCATCCCCCCACCTCGCAGGAGATGGGTGGGACGGGAATGGCAATCGGGAAGTCGGCGGTCATTCGTCCTCAGTCGTCGGGTACTTCGCTAACGACTAACGACGGTAGACCAACGGCATTTTTTCCGATGCAGACCAAATGAGGAGGTTAATTGGCTAACATCACCATGAAGGAGTTGCTCGAAGCGGGTGTTCACTTCGGGCACCAGACGAAGCGCTGGAACCCGCGGATGAAGGAGTACATCTTCGGCGAGCGCAATGGGATCTACATTATCGATCTGCAGAAGACGCTGAAGATGTTCAAGGAAGCGTCGAAATTTGTGCAGGAACTGGCGGCCGACGGCAAAGTCGTGCTCTTTGTGGGCACCAAACGGCAGGCTCAGGATGCGATTGCCGAAGAGGCGCAGCGCTGCTCGATGTTCTATGTGAACCAGCGCTGGCTGGGCGGACTGCTGACCAATTGGGTCACGGTGCAGAAATCCGTAAAGCGGCTGAAAGAGCTCGACGAGATGGCCACCGATGGCCGGTACGATCTTTTGCCGAAGAAAGAAGTGATCAAGCTCGAGCGCGAGCGCAAGCATCTGCAGGCAAACCTGGCTGGCATCAAGAATATGTCGCGGTTGCCCGATGCGATTTTCGTAATCGATTCGAACAAAGAGCAGATTGCGGTGCGCGAGGCCCGCAAGCTGGGTATTCCGGTCGTTGCCGTGGTGGACACCAACTGCGATCCGAGCGAAGTGGATTATGTGATCCCCGGAAACGACGACGCGCTGCGTGCGATCCGGCTGTTTACCTCGAAGATTTCCGAATCGATTGCCGAAGGCGTGAATGCGATCGGCGACAAGCAGATGGCCGAGATCCAGGCGGTCGCTGATAGCATGCTGTCGCGGAGAGCCCGGCGGTTGCGGAAGCTGCTGCCGACGGCGAGGCGGTGGGCGAATCGCCGTAGCGGCGGCTGACCGGAAGAGGGCGAAGAGATCCGCATGGAAGATGTGCTGGTGCGGGGACACGCAAGCGTCCGGCGGCGATTGCGGAAGATATCGACGAACTGCAGGCGGAAACGCGGCGGTCGTAAGAATCGCGTCTCGCAGCTCGCTTTCCGCTACTCGCAGCGATTCCTGGCTTTAGCAAATTCGAAGGATCTGACCCGCGTGGGCGGTCTGTGCGCGGGTCGTGTTTTATAACCCAGGTTTCAAGGCGGCAAAGTTTCAAGGTTTCAGACCGATTGGCCTTCCGATTCTTCGTCCTTGAGACTTTGGAACTTGCAACTTTGAAACGAGGTTTTCATGGGCACTACTATGGCAAATATTTCCGCTTCCCAGGTGAAGGAACTCCGCGAAAAAACCGGAGCGCCAATGATGGATTGCAAGCAGGCGCTGACCGAGGCCAAGGGCAACCTTGAAGATGCCGTCGTGATTCTGCGCAAGAAGGGCGTTTCCGTGGCGGCCAAGAAGGCGACGCGAGCGACCAGCGAAGGGGCGGTCGCCAACTATATTCACGCCGGAGGCAAGATCGGCGTGCTGGTCGAGGTTAATTGCGAAAGCGATTTCGTGGCCCGCACGGACGATTTCAAAGAGCTGGTGCACGACATCGCGATGCACATCGCGGCCAGCGATCCGAAGTATGTGCGTAAGGAAGACGTCACGGCTGCGGACTTTGCCCGTGAGAAGGAAATCTTTCTGGCGCAGGCGATTGCCAGCGGCAAGCCGGCGAATATCGCGGAGAAGATGGTGACCGGCAAGATGGAGAAGTTCTATGAAGAGGTTTGCCTGCTTGAGCAGCCCTTCATCAAGGACCAAACCATCAACATCTCGCAACTGATTGCTGCCAAAATCGGCAAACTGGGCGAGAACATTGCGGTGCGCCGTTTCGCGCGGTTCAAGGTGGGCGAGACGACGGCGACGGTGGCGTCTGTGGCGGCCAAGGCCGATGAGGGCGAGGCGCCCGGGCAGGACGCAAAGTGATCCAAGGGGCGCTGCGGCGCCCCTTTCCAGTTTATGGTTTCGGGGGGACCGAGGTTTCAAAGTCTCAAAGTTGGTAATACAAGTAGATTAGGGTTACCTTGAACCTCGAAGCGTTGGAACTCTGAACCGTTGAAATTTTGAAACCTGAGGTGCCATGTCCTCTCCCGTCTTCAAACGCATTCTCCTCAAGCTCTCCGGCGAGGCGCTGGCCGCCGATCAGGGTTTCGGAGTCGACACGAACCACATTCACTCCATTGCCGGCGAAATTGCGGAGGTGCACAGGCTGGGCGTGCAGATGGCCATCGTTGTCGGCGGCGGGAATTTTTTCCGCGGTGTCGCAGATCAGGCCAAGGATATGGATCGCGTCTCCGCCGACCACATGGGCATGTTGGCGACGGTGATCAATGCGCTCGCGCTGCAGGACGCGCTTGAAAAGCAGAGCGTGTATACACGTGTCCAATCGGCGATTGAGATGAATCAGGTGGCCGAGCCGTTTATACGGCGCCGTGCCATTCGCCATTTGGAAAAAGGACGAGTAGTCATCTTTGCCGGCGGGACAGGCAATCCCTACTTTTCAACCGATACGGCCGCGTCGCTACGAGCGATGGAGATCAAAGCCGACGCTATTCTCAAGGCGACGAAAGTCGACGGGATTTACGACGCCGATCCCATGAAGGTGAAGGACGCGAAGAAGTTTTCCCAGATCACTTACATGGACGTACTGAAGCTGGGACTCAAGGTCATGGATTCGACGGCGATCTCGCTATGCAAAGACAACAACCTGCCGATCCTGGTCTTCAACCTCAACGCGCATGGCAATATCCGGAGAGTCGTTCTGGGCGAGAAAATCGGGTCGCTTGTGAGCGCGTGAGGAAAGGTCAGAGGTCAAAGGTTAGAGGTCAGAGGTGAACCCGGCAACCGGATTCTAAGGGGTTTCACCTCTGACCTCTAATTTTTGACCTCTAACCTCATTGCGGCTCGCCTCCCGCCGTTGCAACCGCTCAGACCCTGGCCCTCGCGGTGTCCATCGTAACCTTGCATCCGCGTTACCCTTCCTCCAAACTTTTACTAACAATGCAGGTATCCAGGACACATCTGGCCATTGCCGGGGGAACGGCATTTTTGCTGGTCGCATTATTTCTCGGCTATGTTGAGTGGTTGAGCCATCAACCGCCGGTGCTATCGCGCTCGGCGGAGCGCGATCCGCTGACGCAGATGCCCTTGAGCATCACCATGAACCCGCTGCGCGACCGGACAGTCGAAAACACCGCAGCGGCATTCGTTGCACAAATGAGAGACGGCAATTGCCGCCAATTGCTCTCCGCCTGGGAAAAGGACTACCGCAAAAAACGTGCCGATTTCATTTGCACGTCGGAGACGCAGCACCCGCTGATCAGCTGGAACCTGGTTGAGCGCGAAGATACTCCGCCGCTGGTCATCCTCTATTACAAAGGGAAGCGTTACTCTACCGCCGCGCAGGACGCGACGTACAAAGACCTGTTTTCGGTGACCGAAGAAAAGAAAGATGCCGGCTGGGTCGTCACAAAGTACGACGCATTTTATTGAAACAGTGGTCAGTGGATAGTGATCAGTGGTCAGTGGGTTAGCGAAGTGACCGATTTGCCTTGATAGCCTTCCGCACCGCCACATGAGACGACGAAACGAACTGCTAACCACTGGCCACTGAACACTAGTCACTGCTTCATCCGCCGATGTGAACCATCGTTCGCGAGGCGGGCACAAAACCGGGCTCGCCGATGTGGTGGCGCTCCTCCTTATTTGTGACGACTTTTACGATGAACTCAATCAGCGCTTCGTCCGGCGCGCCGCGGCGCATGAGTTCGTGCAGGTCGTGATCCCAGGCTGAAAACAAACAGGTGCGCAGCTTGCCGTCCGAGGTAATGCGGATGCGGCTGCAGTGCCCGCAGAACGGATGCGACACCGGGGCGATGATGCCGAATTCTCCGATGCCGTCGTCGAAGCGATAACGGCGCGCGGTTTCGCTGCGGCCATGCTCGATCTCGATCGGCGGACGGTACTCCGACATGCGGGCCACAATTTCATCGAGGGTGACGACAACCTCGGGAGTCCACATGCGGTCCTCTTCGAGAGGCATGAACTCGATGAAGCGCACCACCACGCCCTCCTCGCGAGCAAACATGCCGAAGGGAATGATCTGATCTTCGTTGAATCCGCGCAGCAGCACGCAGTTGACTTTGACGGGATCGAGGCCGGCGCGGCGCGATGCGCGCACTCCGGCGAGCACGCTATCGTAGCCGTTGGGAACGCGCGTGATGCGCGCAAAGCGCTCGGGATCGACAGCATCCATGCTGACCGTCACGCGGTCGAGGCCCGCCTCTTTCAGTGGCTGCGCGATTTCGGCCAGCAGATGGCCGTTGGTGGTCAGGGCGATTTCAGGCTTGGCGCCATGCACGGTGCGCAGCTTGGCGAGATCGCGGACAAAGTCGACGATGCCTGAGCGCAGGAGCGGCTCGCCGCCCGTCAGGCGAATTTTGGTGATTCCGAGCGAGACAAGAATGCGCGCCATGCGCAGATAATCGGCGAATGGAAGCTCGGCGAAGGCAGCGCCATTGGTCCCGGTGCGGCAATATACGCAGCGGTAGTTGCAGCGGTCCGTGATCGATATCCGCAGATCATGGATGGAGCGGCCGAATTTGTCGGTCAAAAGCACGTCGGTCTTCAGTCGTTGGTCGTTCGTCGTTGGGATTTGCCGTTTGCCTTCCGGGTGGTTCTCTTTAGTCTTGCCGCAAACCCCGAAGGACGAACGACTGGCGACCAACGACGATTTCCACTTTGATTCCGCAATTCCGAAAGAAACCACAGGCAGGGCCAATCTGCGAGGGTCTCCTTTCCAAACACGGGAGGCGCAGGCGTTTCCCCCTGCACCCTCGGGAAAGCCGCAACCCCACGACTCGCGTGGCCTTCCCTCGCCCACCCCACCACCGTTCCATCCAGGCGGAGAGGGTCGGAAACTAGATTTTTATTATAGTCCGACTGCGGGCTGCTGCTCGACTCGTGAAGTTACGAGCCCGCGGTCAGATTTTTGAAGACCGCGAGACGTTTCTTCTATGCGCCGACAACCCAGGTTAGCGCCCAAGAAACGGTCGCGAACCTGGGGCACCATGACAATCTGACTTCTTGGTTCTGACTCGGTCCATTACACTGATCGCATGAAAGCTCTTATGATTCCCCGCTTTGGCGGGCCAGAAGTTCTTGAAGTGCAGACTGCGCCGGATGCTCATGCCGGACCGGATCAGGTTCTCATCAAAGTGGAAGCGGGCGGCTTGAACTTTGCCGACCTGATGACTACACGCGGCGGATACCCGGGGACGCCCAAGCCTCCGCTGATTGCGGGGCGCGAATTTGCCGGCGTCGACCCGAACGGGCGGCGCGTAATGGGCTACGCGCAGTGGGCCGCGTTCGCCGAACAGACTGTGGCTTATCGCTCGATGCTCTGGCCGGCGCCCGCGGATTGGAGTGCGGAGCAAGGCGCCGCTTTCCCGGTCAATTTCTTTACCGCCTACCTGGCATTCTGGAAGGCTGGCCTTATCGAAAAACCCTCGCGGGACGCGCGTGCTGATTCATGCCGTGGCCGGCGGAGTTGGGACGGCGGCGGTGCAGATCGGGAAAATTCTCGGCATCGAAATGTACGGGACCTCTTCTTCGGAAGATAAGCTGGCGCGGGTGCGCGAACTCGGCCTGCAGCACGGCATCAACTACAAGCAGAAAGATTACGCGGAAGCGATTAAAGAGCTGACGCACGGCGAAGGCGTGGATGCCGTGTTTGAAATGCTGGGCGGGGAGCACGTGGCGAAGAGCGTGAAGCTGCCTGCGCGATTTTGGGCGTGTGATTGTTTATGGCGCGGCCACCGGAGAAACACCGCAACTGGATACGCGGCTGCTTTATACGAAGGGCGCGAGCGTACATGGACTCTGGCTGACTTATCTCAGCCAGAATCGCGCACTGATGGAACCGGCATGGAAGCAACTATCGGAGTGGCTAGCCGCGGGGAAATTGCATCCGGTGATCGGGAAAGTCTTTCCGCTGGAATAGGCGCGCGACGGCTTACACGCTGATGAAAGAAGGAAAGAATTACGGCAAGATCGTACTGAAAATCTCGTGAGGTGCGATTCCCCGCGCAAGGGCGCGGAATGGAGGTTGATTTCTATCGTTAGTCTCCAGGTCTCCAGTTGTGGATCTTCGTGAACGCACGGCCGTTCACGGGGAAACGGCAGCTTATTCACTAGACATACTGCGAGTGTTGCAGTGAGGCGCGCGCACAATTGCTAACGCGGCCTGCGTCATTCGTCAACGAATATCTTTACGAAGTTGGGAACTTCGTGAACCCGGGATTCGTAAGTATGAAGTGAAAGATGGGAGCAGGGGGCGACAGCGCCGAAGTTAAATCTGCGAGCTGTTGAAATCCCCAAAAAGAAATTGCAGGGCGACAGAACTCGACTCACGCATGGTTTGGCGGCCCTGGTGAGCCGAGTTCGGCAAAGAGAGCGAGTCTGAGGCCCGCGTCTTGTTGTGTCACCCTGACAGGCGAATTGTAGGCTTTTGCCGGATAAAGGCAAGTCACCGATCGCCGTTCTGAACAGCTGCCCTTGGTCCCGGCCGGAAACCGGGCAGAAATGGATCGTATGAAACTGAACAATCTGGCAAAGACGGTGGTGCTCGGTGTGGCCGTATTGGTTGCGACCGGCGCTTTTGCAAGCAACAAGGGAAGTTTGCGCGTTACGGAAGCAGTCGAGGTGAATGGCCAGCAGCTGCCGGCCGGCGATTACCAGTTGCGCTGGCAGGGAAGCGGCTCAAACGTCGAACTGAGCTTCATGCAGGGCAAGAAGGAAGTCGCGAAGACCTCGGCGAAGGAAGTCGAGCTCAATCAGGCCGCATCCGGCGACACGGCTGTCATCGAACACAACGATGGAAAGGCGTCGGTCTCGGAGATCCGCTTCGCGGGGAAGAAGACCGCGTTGTCGATAGGCGGATCCGATCGAGCTTCGATGAGCGAAGCCAAGTAAGCCGAATCCTATTTGGAGAAAAAAGGGGCACACATCGTGCTCCCTTTTTCTTGCGATTTAATTTGACCGATTTAAATCGCCGCTCAAATAATCCGCTTCCTTTTGGGCTGACATCTGTAGGTCAACGCGTATGGTTGTGCGCGGAGTTTTCCGCAAGCAAATTCAATAGCGATAGCCAACAAGCGCGGTCCAGGGCAACCTGGGACCGCGTTTTTATTTGTCGGAGTGTCAGGGTGGGGACGTGCGGTCTTTTTGTGTAAATAGACTTGTGTATGTGAAATCAGAGCCCGTGAGGCGGACAGGCGCGCAACTTAGAGCCCTAAGCGGAGCTTCTCCTAAACCCACCCCTATCCGGGTGCTCAGATGCTTTCGCAGCTTATTAGAATCAAGCGTTTAGGGTTGTTTTCAAAGAGCCGGTCTACTAGTGTGCCATCACCCCAGCAAGAATTCTCCCGATTGCTTATGATGGAAGATTCGCATTCTTTCCTTTGGGGTGAGGTTCGCGTGGCTGAGACGCTTGAGCATCAAACGCAGCAAATAGACTTGTCGCCGCAGAATGGCCAGTCAGGGCAAACCCATGGGTCGGAGACCGACCCAGCGGGCCAAATCCAGCAGACCCCAAACTCAGGAGAGACTGTCCCAGCAAGCGGCACAGGGCAGTGGGCTGGAGGTCGTGGAGACCCGGGAGTGGCTGGATTCGCTGGATTATGTGTTGACTCATGGCGGTCCGGAGCGGGCTGGCCGGCTGTTGCAGCAACTGGCGTTGCATGCGCGGCGGGCGGCGGGAATCAACCTGCCTTTTACCGCGACCACGCCTTATCAGAATACGATTCCTTCGCGGCAGCAGCCGCCGTTTCCCGGCAGTCAGGAGATGGAGCGGCGCATCAAGAGCCTGGTGCGGTGGAATGCGATGGCGATGGTGGTGCGCGCCAACAAGATTCAGGATGGGATTGGCGGGCACATTTCGACGTTTGCTTCGGCGGCCACGCTTTACGAGGTCGCGTTCAACCACTTTTTCCGCGCTGCGACCGAATCCGGTGACCGCGACATTATTTATTTCCAGGGGCACGCCGCGCCTGGCATCTATGCGCGCGCTTTTCTTGAAGGCCGCATTCCGAAAGCAGAAGCTGGAGAATTTCCGCCGCGAAATGAAGCCGGGAGGAGGGTTGTCGTCGTATCCGCATCCGTGGCTGATGCCGGATTTCTGGGAATTCCCTACGGTCTCGATGGGGCTGGGGCCGATTCAGGCCATCTATCATGCGCGGTTCATCAAGTATCTGGAGAATCGCGGGCTGAAGACGTCGACCGGCGGAAAAGTCTGGGCGTTCATGGGCGACGGCGAAATGGACGAGCCGGAGTCGCTCGGCTCGATCACGCTGGCGTCGCGCGAGCGGCTCGACAATTTGATTTTCGTGGTGAACTGCAATCTGCAGCGGCTGGATGGGCCAGTGCGCGGCAACGGGAAAATCATTCAGGAACTGGAAGCGATTTTCCGCGGCGCGGGATGGAACGTGATCAAGGTCATCTGGGGCGGCGATTGGGATTCGCTGATCCAGAACGACCGCGATGGCCTGCTGGTGCGCCGCATGGGCGAAATCACCGACGGGCAGTATCAGAAATATTTCGTCGAGAGCGGAGCATATTTCCGGCAGAACTTCTTTGGCACCGATCCGCGGCTGCTCAAGATGGTCGATCATCTCTCGGATGAGCAACTGGCGCGTATGCGGCTGGGCGGACACGATCCGATCAAAGTGCATGCCGCGTACAAGGCGGCGGTCGAGCACACGGGTTCGCCGACCATCATTCTCGCCAAAACCATCAAGGGCTACGGCATGGGAGAAGCCGGCGAGGGCAAGAACATCACGCACCAGCAGAAGAAGCTGAACGACGATGAGCTGCAGATGTTCCGCTCGCGCTTTGGAATTCCGATTCCCGACGACGAACTGCACGAGGCGCCGTTTTATCGTCCGGCCGACGATAGTGCGGAGATCAAGTACATGCAGGCGCGGCGGCAGCAACTGGGCGGTTATCTGCCCGTGCGGAAAGAACGCGCGGCGCCGATGAAGCCGCCGGCCGGACGGTGTTTGAGGAATTCTACAAAGGAACCGAAGGCCGCGAAGCCTCGACCACGATGGTGTTCGTGCGCATGCTGTCGAAGCTGCTGCGCGATCCGGAAGTGGGCAAATTTATTGTGCCGGTGGTGCCCGATGAAGCGCGCACATTTGGCATGGAGGCGCTGTTCCGCCAGGTGGGAATCTATTCGAGCGTGGGCCAGCTTTACGAGCCGGTCGATATGGATACGCTTCTTTATTACAAGGAAGCGAAGAACGGGCAGATTCTGGAAGAGGGCATCACCGAAGCGGGTTCGATGTGCTCGTTTATTGCGGCGGGCACGGCTTACGCCAATCATGGCATCAACACGATTCCATTTTTTATTTATTACTCGATGTTCGGGTTTCAACGCATCGGCGATTTGATCTGGGCGGCGGCCGATATGCGCTGCCGCGGGTTCCTGATCGGCGGCACGGCGGGCCGCACCACGCTTGCCGGCGAAGGACTGCAGCATCAGGATGGCCACAGCCATGTGCTGGCGCTGGGTGTGCCGAATCTGCTGGCGTATGATCCGGCGTTCGCCTATGAGATCGCGGTCATCGTTGAAGATGGAATCAAGCGCATGTATGTGGATGGAGAATCCATCTTCTATTACTTGACGGTCGACGAATGAGCCGCTGCCGATGCCGGAGATGCCGAGTGCGGCGGGCACGCGTGAGGGCATCCTTAAGGGCTTATATCTCTACAAAGCGGCGCAGAAAAAAGCTGGCGACAAAAAAGCCGCAAAGCTGCGCGCGCAACTGCTGGGCAGCGGAACCATCATGTTCGAGGCGCTGAAGGCGCAGGAGATTCTGGAAAAGAACTACGGTGTTGCGGCCGACGTTTGGAGCGTGACTAGCTATAAGCAACTCTATCGCGAGGCCAACGATTGTGCGCGCTGGAACATGCTGCATCCGACACAGACGCCGAAAGTGCCGTATGTGACGCAGGCGCTGAAGGGTGCGTCCGGGCCGTTTATTGCGGCATCGGATTACATGAAGGTGTTGCCGGAGAGCATTGCGCAGTGGATTCCGGGCAAACTGGTTGCGCTTGGGACCGACGGTTTTGGCCGCAGCGAAAATCGTGCGTCGTTGCGCGACTTCTTTGAAGTGGACGCGAAGCATATTGTGCTGGCGACCTTGTACGCGCTGGCCGCCGAGGGGAAATTGGGGAACGAGGTTCTGGATAAAGCCGTGCGTGAGCTGGGTATCGACCCGGAAAAGCGGAACCCGGCGACGAGTTGAAAGAAAGTTGCTAGTAGCTAGTTGTTAGTCGCTAGTTACTGATGATTCATAAGAGCACTAGGAACCAGCAACTAGCAACTCGCAACTATGAACTGGCAAACTGAAATGAGACAAATGCCAACTGAATTCAAGCTGCCCGAGTTGGGCGAGAACATTGAGAGCGGAGACCTGGTGCGCCTGATGATCAAGCCGGGCGTGAGCGTGGCGGAAGGCCAGTCGGTGATGGAACTCGAGACCGACAAAGCCGTGGTCGAGGTGCCATCGTCGGTGACCGGGACAGTGGGCGAAGTGCGGGTCAAAGAAGGCGACAAGCTGCGCGTAGGCCAGGTGATTTTCACGGTCGAAAACGGCGCGGGTCAGGCGAAGGTGGCTTCGGCCGGTTTAGCGAACGCAGTCGATTCCACGCCGTCTCTTCCCAAGCAGCCGGTTGTGCCCGCAAAGGTGGCGGTGCCGCAGGCGCGCATGGCGAGTTCCGCTTCCTCTGGCGCGCCATCGTCCCGCGAGTTCAGACTGCCGGAACTGGGCGAGAAAATCGACTCCGGCGATCTGGTGCGGCTGATGATCAAGCCGGGTGAGCGCGTGGCCGAAGGCCAACCGGTGATGGAGATTGAAACCGACAAGGCCGTTGTCGAAGTGCCCTCGACGGTAAGCGGAGTGGTGCGCGAAATCAGGGTGAAAGAGGGACAGAACGTCAAGGTCGGCGAAACCATCTTTACTTTGGAAGGCGAGGCGTTGGCAGGCGAACAAGCGCCTGCGCCCCGACGGCATGAACCGGTCGAACACATTTCGGGGCAGCAGGCAGCGCGTCTCTCATTCCAGCTTGCCATGCGTGCCGAGGGAAAGACAGAAGAACAGGCGCTTCCTCCCGATCATCCGTTTGAGCCCGCGACGGCGTTCAGCATGCCCGTGCAGCTGGGCAAAGTTGCGGGTACTGAGCATCGCGATCCGGCTCCGGCCGCGCCGCATGTGCGCCGGCTGGCTCGCGAGATTGGCGTGGATATACACGGCGTGCAGGGCAGCGGGCCGGGTGGCCGCATTAGTGAAGATGACGTGAAACTGCACGCGAAGAATGCGCTGGCTGCCGCCGTTGCTGCTGTGCAGGCTCCGCATCCAACGTTCGCCGAGCCGGAACTGCCTGACTTTTCTAAGTGGGGCAAGACTGAGCGTGTCTCGATCCGTGGAGTGCGGCGCAAGACTGCGGAGCATCTGCGGCAAGCCTGGAACACGATTCCGCACGTCACGCAGCAGGATCGCGCCGATATCACAGAGCTGGAGCAACTGCGCGCGCGCTTCGCTCCCCGAGCCGAAGAAGCCGGAGGCAAGATGACCGTGACCGCGATTGCGCTCAAGGTCTGCGCGTCGGCACTCAAGGTCTTTCCGCAATTCAACGCGTCGATTGACATGGGGAAAGAGGAGATCATTTACAAGCAGTACATCAACATTGGCGTGGCCGTGGATACCGATCGCGGGCTGCTGGTGCCTGTGATTCGCGATGTGGACAAGAAGAACATCGTGGAACTGGCGGCGGAGATGACGCAGCTTTCGACCAAGGCGCGAGAGCGCAAGCTGACTCCAGCAGAAATGGAAGGCGGCACGTTCACGATCACGAATCTGGGCGGGATCGGCGGCACGGGTTTTTCGCCCATCGTGAATCATCCCGAGGTTGCGATTCTCGGCCTCTCGCGTTCGCGGATGGAGCCGGAGTGGGTGAACAACAAGTTCGAGCCGCGCTTGATTCTTCCGCTGTCACTCTCGTACGATCACCGGTTGATCGATGGTGCCGACGCCGCACGCTTCTTACGCTGGATCGCGGAGGCGTTTGAGCAGCCATTCCTGCTTTCGGTGCAGGGATAGACTAAGGTTCTGTGTTAGAAACATTCTGGATAGCAAATCATGTCGCTCAACAATTCAGTGCTCTTACAAGACGACAATTATGTCCGAGTGTATGAAACGAATTGAGTTGCTGGTTACTTCTCTGCCAGTCATTACATTGGCCATATTGACCGTTGGATGTACTCCGGCAGCTAGAACTGCGCCAGTAGAAATAACGGCGGACGGAAGTTCTTATATTTCTTGTGTTGGGACTGTGCAGGTCGAAAAAGACTCGAACAGAGAGGGAGAGGCTACCTATTCGATAGCGTTTACACAGGGCACTGTTACGCGGAAAGAACTTCATGGTGTTCACAATGTCGCTCTTACAAAACACGCGCAGGAACCCGATTGCGATCTTATGACAGTGATTTCTTCTGACCATAAAACAGTAAAACAAGTACCGCCTGATACGGTGCTGAAGGGATGGGAGGAAGCTGTCAAATTGTGTCCGCTCGGAAATTTTAAGCCTACATCTGGATTTGCCGATTTCAAAAAAGAAGCCGCAGCCCCCAAGACCGATGATCCCTACGCGGCAACTGCTATATGGGATGCCCCAAAGGATGCCGTGCGGGTTGCTAATAAACCCCTTCCAACTGGGGCCTGTAAATGGGCACCGAACAGCTCGATCGAATCCGCAAAAGCAGACAACTGGTTTGTGACGGAATCCTATCATTTCGTCGCCGCAGATCCCGTGGTATTTGTAGGACCGAGTCAAACAGAACTGAATACAGATACATCTTTTCAATCTGCGCCTCAAAACGAACAGATCGCCTATCTTTCGTCCGTAGATCCAGCTTTCGCAATAGCCCCAAGAAACGATCAGCTAGCATATCTAACGCATGTAAAAAATGGCCCTTGGCGGGATTACCAACCACCAAACCGCAGAATGGCGCATTAAGAAAACTGAAGGATAAATAACGAAATGACGAACACTTCGAATCTTCGTGTAGCCGTGATCGGTGGCGGTCCCGGTGGCTATGCCGCCGCATTTCTGGCTGCCGACCTGGGCATGAAAGTTACGCTGATCGATCCGGAAGTGAACCCCGGTGGCGTCTGCCTGTATCGCGGTTGCATCCCGTCCAAAGCCCTGTTGCATGTGGCCAAGTTGCTCGAAGAAGCCGAGCAGGCCAAGAACTGGGGTGTCGAATTCGGCGAGCCCAAAGTTGATCTCAACAAGCTCCGTGGATGGAAAGAGAGCATCGTCAAGAAACTGACCGGCGGACTCGGGCAGTTATCCAAGCAGCGGTCGGTCACGTTTGTGTCGGGCAAAGCGTCGTTCGTAAACGCAACAACGTTGAAAGTCACGAAGACCGCCGCCGGTGGCGAAGAGACTCTGACGTTCGATCGCATCATCATCGCCACCGGATCGCGCCCAACCGTCGTGCCGAGCCTCAAATTCGACAGCCCGCGCCTCATGGATTCCACTGGCGCTCTCGATCTGCCCGACGTCCCAAAAACGCTGCTGGTCATCGGAGGCGGCTACATCGGACTCGAACTTGGCTCGGTCTACGCCACCCTAGGCACCAAGGTCACGGTAGTAGAAATGATGCCGGCTTGTTCCCCGGAGCCGACCGCGATCTGGTTCTCCCCCTGCACAAGCGCCTCGAAAAACTCTTCTCGTCAATCATGCTCAACACGACTGTGAAGTCGCTCAAGGATGAGAAGACGGGAATTCGCGTAACGCTTGAGGGTCCTGACGTAAAAGAAAATGAGCAGGTGTTTGACCGCGTGCTGATGTCGGTTGGCCGTCGTCCGAATTCCGAGATTCCCGGCCTCGACAAGACCAAAGTCAAAGTCAATGCCAAGGGATTCATCGAAATCAACGAGCAACGCCAGACTGCCGACCCCACGATCTACGCCATTGGTGATGTCGCCGGCGAACCGATGCTGGCGCACAAGGCGATGCATGAGGGACGGTGCGCGGTTGAGGCGATCGCTGGACACAAAGTTGCGTTCGAGCCAGCGGCAATTCCGGCGGTAGTGTTTACCGATCCCGAGATTGCCTGGGCTGGCCTGACGGAAACGCAAGCGAAAGAGCAGGGCCGGCAAGTGACGGTTGCGAAGTTTCCCTGGGCGGCATCGGGCCGCGCGGTCACACTCGACCGCACCGAAGGCCTTACGAAGTTGCTCATCGATCCGAAGACGGAGCGAGTGCTTGGCGTCGGCATTTGCGGACCCGGAGCAGGCGATCTGATCGCCGAAGGCGTGCTTGCGATCGAGATGTGCGCGCTGGCGGCGGACATCGGCATGACCATTCATCCGCATCCAACGCTTTCTGAAACCATGATGGAAGCGGCGGAGATTTTCTACGGCCAAGCGACGGATATCTATCGCCCGAAAAAGTGATGGGAGTGGTTTGGTACCGATGAAACGATCCGCTCGCCTTGTCCTCACCGTTCTTGCGCTCTCGGTTTCCGGGCTGTTTGCCCAGTCGGTGACGGGCCTGCTCGGCATGCATTCGCAGCAGCCTGCGACGGCGCAGAGCGATCCGCTGGGACGAGGTACGCCTTCCGGCACGGTGCTTGGATTTCTGCAGGCGGAGCAGGATGGAAACGATGAGCTGCGGCGGATTGTTTGCAGATAAGCGCGGCACGCCGCCAGTCGCAGGGACCGGAACTGGCGGGAAGCTGAAAGATCCTGATGGATCGCGCCTTCGTTGGCCACCTCGGGCGGATCAGCACCAACCCTGAAGGCAATCCTGAGAACGGCGTTCCCGATCAACAGACCATTGGTTATTTCTCGGTTTCCGATAGCGATGTTCCGGTGGCGCTCGTTCGTGTCAACGATCCAAACGCCGGTAGGATTTGGCTGTTTTCCGCGGAGACGCTCGCCAAGGTTCCCGATCTTTACGACAACGTTGAAGCGCATCAGGTGGAATCGAAGCTGCCTCCGATCCTGGTGCGAACCCTCATCCTCGGGATGCCGCTATGGCAATGGCTGGCGCTGATTGCCGCCATTCCCGTTGCTGTCATCATTGGCTGGGTGGCTGTCCTGCTGCTGGCGATTCCACGCCGGCTCTACCTCATTGTCAGGAAGCGGCCGAATTTGCACTCTTACGGTCGCTCATCGAAGCCGCTGCTTCTCTGCTTTGGAGCGCTCGCTCACCGCTTCATTGCTCCGATTTCGGTCTGCCTTACTGCTGCCGCGGTATTACTACGGCCGCACCATGCTGGTGCTCATCTGCATTGGGTTCTTCTGGTTCCTGTTGCGCATCACTACGGTTACGATGCAGCGCCTGCGCACGCACGCTCTTAGCAGCTTGGCCGCTCGGGCACGGGGACTCTGATGGTGCTCGGCGAGCGCCTGCTGAAAGCGCTTTTTGTCGTCGTGGCAATTCTCGCGATCCTGGCGATCTTCGGCTTCAATCTGACAACAGT
>CAWDPB010000109.1:0-6091 GCA_963804075.1 uncultured Acidobacteriaceae bacterium
CAGCACCTTGCGCACCTTCGCCACCGGAATGTCCATCCGCTTGGCGATTTCTTCCGACGTCGGTTCGCGTCCCAGTTCCTGCACCAGTTGCCGCGACGTGCGGATCAGCTTGTTGATCGTTTCGATCATGTGCACCGGGATACGAATCGTGCGCGCCTGATCGGCGATCGCACGCGTAATCGCCTGCCGAATCCACCACGTCGCATAAGTCGAGAACTTATACCCGCGCCGGTATTCGAATTTGTCCACCGCCTTCATCAGTCCAATGTTGCCTTCCTGAATCAGGTCGAGGAACTGCAATCCGCGGTTCGTATATTTCTTCGCAATCGAAACCACCAGCCGAAGGTTCGCTTCAATCAGCTCGCGCTTCGCCTGTTCGGCGTCCATGTCGCCCTGGATGATCTCGCGCTGTGTGCGCTTGAGCTCCTGGAACAACAAGCCCGCCTCGACCTCTAGCTTTTCGAGTTCGCCGCGAACCGCCCGCGCCTGCTTCTTGTATTCCTTCTTCTGTTCTTCGCTGCGCGTCGCATCCGCCCGCTTCTCCAGATTCTGGATCTGCCGGTCCAGCGACCGCATGCCATCCACGGTCCGATTGACGCGTTCAATCAGCCGCTTGCGTTCGTTATTCGTGAAGCCAAGATGGCGCACCGCCTTCGATGTGCGCACAATGGCCCGTGCCAGATTGAAGCGATACCGCCGGAAATCCTTCGGCCGCTTCTTGGCGTTGATATCGGCAAATTTCTCCTGCAGCGGCGCAACCTTCTTATATGCTTTGTCGAGCGCTGCAATCTTGCCGAGAAAGTCCTTCAGCCGCTTTTCGACTATCTCCTCTGTGATCTCCTCTTCGTCGAACGTCACCAGCTCTTTAATTGAGCGGACGCCCTTCTCGAGGTCCTCGCCCAGGGCGAGGAGTTCGCGAATCACAATCGGAGAGCGCGACAGCGCCTTCAAGACGCGGTTTTGCCCGCGCTCGATGCGTTTGGCGATTTCCACTTCGCCTTCGCGCGTCAGCAGCGGCACAGTTCCCATCTCGCGCAGATACATGCGGACGGGATCGTTGGTTTTTTCCAGAGCGCCGGGGGTTAAGTCGAGTTCGACATCCTCCGACGCATCATCCACTTCCTCGAATTTTTTTTCCAGATCGGTCGAAGGCATCTTGCCGCCTTCGAGTACATCGATTCCTTGCGTTCCGATCGTGGTTAGCAGATCTTCCAGGTCTTCAGGAGAGTGCACATCGTGCGGGATAAGGTCGTTGACCTGATCATAGGTCAGATATCCCTTCTCTTTGCCTGCGTCGATCAGCTTTTTTATGTCGTCGAACTTGTCTTCTAGTGCCAACTCAGATTTTCCTCGGGACGCTCACCGCTCTTGCCCCAACAAGCAGCAACAAAACTTGCCGAGAACGCCGCGGTTCGGGCTCCAAACCATTTCAGCGGTAGGATTTGTTACGGAGCTGCGCAGAGAGCGCACAAACCTAAAAATTATAGCACACGACTTCGCTGTACGTGGCCGGACACTCCAGTCCGGCAGCTGTGGTCGCTGCGCCTGATTTTCGTTCGTCACCGCGCGCTGCGGCTTCCCGCCCTAACCACCTTAGTGGTTAGATGGTCCTCGGCCTCAATTAGTTCCAGCCAAAGCTTGCTGCCGGAGCACCCCACCCCTCGCGACATATTTGCGAAGGGTGGGAATCCGCCGGTCCGCTTACGCCACCTTCGCTGCCTGACCCCGCATCTGCTTCATGAACTCCCGCATTTTCGCAATATGCCCCGGTGATCGCTTCTCCATCCACGTCTCATAGCGTCCCGCTGCCGCTTCCATGTTCGCCAGGAAGTGCTTCGCCCCGAACTGCTCCCGGAACCCCTTCGCCATCCCCTTGGCCCGCTCCCACACCATGAAGAACTCGCCGTTCGATTCGAAAAACAGATCCTCGTGCAGCAGCCCATGATTCAGGTACGAGCACACCATATCCCAATAGCTCATCACCATGAACGCGTTCGTCCCCGTCGGCGTTCCCGGGCCCCCAATCTTCATTGCATCCTCGAACGAGTCCACGAAATAGTTCTTCATGAACCAGTCCCTCGCCTCGCGCAGCTTGGCCTCGCGCCGGATGTCATAGAGTTCCAATTGCAGTTTCGCTTGTTCGTGCGTAGCTTTCGATTCCATTTTCTTATCTCCTTATTTTTCGATTCTGCTGAGTTCAATTATCCCATTGCGCTTCGTTTACCAAAAACCGCCACTAAGGTCATCAGATCCCAATCAAATTCGCGTCCTGGTCCAGCCAAAGTCCCCCAGCGACTTCGTTTTCCCCCACTTGTTATTCTATTGATTCCCCCAAACACCGGCATCCGCTTCCCATTTTCCGTCGGGGAAGAACTCGGCGTTGACCTTGGTTTGATCGACTCCTGACATGGAGCCGCTGTCGAGGCCGATAGCCCTGCGGGCCGAAGTTGAAAATCACACGACCCTATTGCGCCACCTTCGCCGCCACCCGCTCCTTCAGTTGTTTCGCCAGCGTCGCCGCCTGTTCGTCTACTATCTTCATTTCGCCATCGACAATCACGCCCAAATTTCCGCCCGTGACGCTGGCAAATCTCGCACTCTGGGCTTTCGCCGCCGCCGCTCCTGCCGGAGGCAGCGTGGATCCAAAATCCGCGCTCTTCATAGCCGTCACCATTGCCGCCGCAATCTTCTCTCGCAGCGTGTCCCCCAGCGTGTCCGACGTCACCAGCCCCGTCACAAACTTGTCCCCCGCCACCCGGCCCAGCTCCGTCTTCATTCCGATCGCGCCATTCGCGTCCACCACCGGGGTTACCTTCACTTCAACCCTCGCGTTCCCCTGCGCCACTAAATCCGTGGACATCCGCGTGCACACCCACCGCTCCACGTATATCTGCGCATCGACCACGCTCACTGGAGCCGCCACATCCACCGTCGTTTCCCGCACCTCCACGCGCTCACCACAGCGCGGCATCGCGTTTACCTGCGCCCGCAGCACATCGTTAAAATTGGATTGCAGGTCCCCGAGATCCTCCGTCACCTCGATCTTGTAGACGTTCTCTCCATTCTCCCCGCTCACGCGCGTGATCGTCGTCGTCGCCGTAACCGCAACCTTCTGCCCGCCCACTTCCGCCAACGTCTTCAGCTGCGGAATTCTGAACGCCGGCTCTCCCGCATCGCTCAAAACAATTCCCATCTCCTGAGCCAGCTGGTCCTGTTCGCTCCGAAAATTCATCAGCGCCTTTGCCAGACTTTCCACGCGTCCGGCCTCGCCTGTGCTCGCCTCCAAGGTCTTCTCCTGCCCGGCCAGCTCCGCTTCGGCCTTCGCAACTTTCCCCGTGATCTCTTTCAGCCCCGATTTCTGCCACGCCGAAAGTGCGTCCATGAAATTCTTGGTCTCCGTCCGCACCTTCTCCACGGCCACCTTCACCTCCGCCGCATCCACCAGGCCTCGTGACCCGTCTTTTCCATCGGAACCATCTAACCCAGTCCCACTCTTCGCGGCGTTCACATTCGCAATCGGCGTTTCGCCGGCACTTTCTTTCTCAAATCCCGCCACATCCTTCAGACCCATCTGTTTCGCGAGTTCCACCAGCTTCGCGCTCGCCGCTTCCGTGTTCTTCACAATCTTCCGGAACGCCGCCGCCTGGTCGCTCGTCGCCTGCACATCCATCGCGTGATGAAAGTCCTTCAGCTCGTCTTTCTCGTCGACTCCATCCGGCCGCCCCACCGACGAAAGCCCGCCGCCCCCCGTCGGCGCTCCATGCCCGCCCCCGCCATGCTGCCCGACCGCCATCGTCGGCGACATGACCAACGCCATCGCGATTAAAAGGATGGTCGCGAGCGCGGACGCAACCTTCAGCAGCAATGTGTCCGTACGCTTTTCCTCCGTGGGACACTGACATGAAGGCTCCGGGGAAAGTTGGCGAGGCATTTGATTTTGGGTGGCGCAGCGGTTTACCGCTGCGATAAACGATGTGCACTCAACGGCGGCTTTCAGCCGCTGAGGGAATTGTGCGCGCGGAGATGACGGCCCAACGAGAGAACTCGCCTTGAAGAACTTCATAAACCAGACGGGAGCTTTCAGATTGCACAGATTATATTCCATGTGGAATTGGGGAGCCTCCCGACCACTTTGTACTCCCCTGAGTCCCCCAATCGAAGCTTGTCAAATCCCAGCTCGATTGACTCTTCCTTCCACTGCCATACCAGAGCGGCGACCGGGAATGAGACCAATCGAAGCAAGACGCGTTCGCGAACGCAGTCATTTCCCACTTGTTACCAGAAGGATTCCCCAAAAGTCCCAACAGCTGAAAGCTTAAGCAGAGCCCACTGCCCAAAGCCTAAAGCCGAGAGCCCAAACACTACTTCCCCCCCAGCATCCCCAACACTCTCTGAAAATCGTCAACCGTCGCGTAGTCGATCAGAATTCTTCCACGCCCAGCTCGGTCTCGTATCCGCACCCTCATCCCCAGAATTTCTTCCAATGACCGCTGCGCCGCCTTCACATTCGGATCGACCCAGCGCGCGCCCCCCTGCGGACTCGGAGCGCCTGGCTTCGTCGGCACTCCCAGCACCAGGTCTTCCAGCTTTTGCACCGTCATTCTTTCTTCAATTGCCCGTTTTGCCAAACTCCAGATCTTCACATGATCACGCAGCGGCAGCAGCACCCGCGCATGGCTGAACGTCAATCGTCCGCCAACCAGCGCCTCTAGCACTCCAGACGGAAGCGTCAGCAGCCGCATGTAATTTGCCACCGTCTCCCGCGACATTCCCACCCGCGCGCCAATCTCCGTCTGCGTCATGTTGAAGTCCTGGCTCAGCCTGGCAAACGCATCCGCCTGTTCCACGCAGTTCAGGTCCTGCCGTTGCAGGTTCTCCACCAGCGTCATTTCCGCTGCCTGCTGTTCGTTCACTCGCTTTACAATCGCGGGAACTGAGGCGTGCCCGGCCATCCCAGTCGCCCGCAGCCTTCGCTCGCCCAGAATGAGCTTGAATCGTCCCTTCCCATCCGACCGCACCACAATCGGCTGCAAAAGCCCTTGCACCTTGATCGACTGGGATAGCTCCTCCAGCGCGGTTTCGTTAAACCTCCGCCGCGTCTGGTGTGGATTCTTGTCGATCAAATCAATCGCCAGCTGCACCACTTCTTCCCCGCCAGCGGCCGATTCCGGCGTGGACGCTGCGTCTGGCGTGCCTTCTGTTTGTGTGGACGGCGCGGCCGCGGCCTCTGGATGGACCGGCTCATTCACGTGGCCAGGATCGCTTGCCGGCGGAGTCTCATCGTCATAGGACCAGTTCTCCTTCACGGCCTGCAAATCCACCCGCGCGGAGTCGCCACTTGGAGCGCGGGTGCCCGACTCATCGCGTCCTGTGCGATGAGTGGGCTCTCCGCCGTGCTGAGCAAGGTCGTCCTCGGCCGCAATGTCAGCCTGAATAGCGGGAACAACTACCGGAGCCGCAAGCGTGTGTGCAGCGACTGTCGCAGAAACAGGAGCAGAAGCGGGAACTACTCGCGGCCCCGGCAACAGCGATTCCAATCCCCGCCCCAGTGCCCTCCGCTTGTCGGCGACCTTCTCGTGAATTTTCTCAGACGCCGTTTTCGTTCCCGCCTTATCGGCCGCAGCCGCATTCGAAGTGCCAGCCATTCGTTTGTCTCCTATCCGAAACTCAAAGTCCAACGCAAAACCGAAAATCGATGACAAAAACCGGGATAAGACGTGGGTTCATCTGGACGACCCAACAGATCGATAGTGTACATACTTATATCGATGTACATAAATATTCACATACATCAATCTAAGCCGCAGCCTCGGCCGCGTGCCGGTCCAGGATCTCCTTCGCCAGCTTGATGTAACTCTCCGCCCCGCGCGACCGCGCGTCGTACACCAGCGCTGGCATCCCATGGCTCGGAGCCTCCGCCAGCCGTATGTTCCGCGGTATCGAAGTCCGGCACAGCTTCTCGCCGAAGTATTTCTTCAGCTCCTCCGCCACCTGCTGCGCCAGGTTCGTCCGCTCATCGAACATCGTCAGCACCACCCCGTCAACTCCCAACGTCGGGTTCAGAGCGGCCCGTATTCGCTCGATCGTGTTG
>CAWDPB010000110.1:0-26758 GCA_963804075.1 uncultured Acidobacteriaceae bacterium
GGCTTGAACTGCGGCGTCTCCCAATCCTGGAACAACAGGAAATTGAAGCGCCGGACCTTGTATGGGCAGTTATTTGAACAATAGCGCGTGCCCACGCAGCGGTTGTAGACCATGTCATTCAGGCCTTCGCTCGAGTGCACGGTGGCTTGGACGGGACAAACCAGTTCGCAGGGCGCGTTCTCACACTGCATACAGGGCACGGGCTGGAAAAAGCCTTTCGGATTGTCGCGCGGGCCGTTGTAATAGGCGTCGACGCGAATCCAGTGCATGTGGCGGCCTCTGAGCGTCTGATACTGGCCAACGACGGGGATGTTATTTTCCGACTGGCAGGCGACGATGCAGTTATTGCAACCTACACAGGAATTAAGGTCGATCGCCATACCCCAGGAGTAAGCCTCTTTCTCGTAGGCAAACTCCTCGGGCTTGTAGAGCGTAAGTTCCTTCGGCGGCTCGCCTTCTTTCGCGAAATTCGGCTCTTTCTTGTATTCCTCGAGAGTCGCCTCTTGTACCAGCGGACGCTCGCTGCCGTCGGGCGTTTCCATGGTCTGGTAGCCCTGGGTGCTGGCGAGTTCGATGATCTCACCTGTGGGAGTGAGTTTTACTCCACTGGCAAACCACGGAGCCTGACTGGTGCGCAGCGGGTAGACGTCAAAACCCTGGCCCGTGCCGATGCGACCGGCTTTCATGCGTCCGTAGCCAAAGAAGACTGTGACAGAGTTATCGGGATGACCAGCTTGAATCCAGATTGCGCCTTTGGTTTTCTTGCCGTTGAACTCAAGCTCGACCACATCTTTAGACTTGAGCTTCATGCGCTCGGCCATCGCGGGACCGATCATGACGGGGTTATCCCAAGTCAGCTTAGTGAGCGGCTTGGGGAGTTCCTGCAACCATCCGTTATTGGAGAAGCGGCCGTCGTAGATGGAGGGATCGCGGCGGAAGTTGAGCTCAATGCCATCATCTGACTGCGATTGATCCGCCGGGAAACTGACGTTCTTCAGCCGAGACGTTTTCGCCGGGAACGCTGTGTCCGCGACCCAGCCATCGTGCAGGGACTTACGCCAGAACGCGTCAAAGTCAGCGCCAGCGTGCTGTTTCTGCCAGTACTGCTGAACGAGATCATGGCCGGTCAGGCCCGATTGTCCGGCGAGGATCGTGATGAACTCGTGCGCGCTCTTGCCGCCATACAGAGGTTCGATCAGCGGCTGAATGATCCGAGACCGTTCCGTCGTAAGCGCGGGCATCACTCCAGGATTCAAGATAGTGCGCTTCGGGCACGTGCCACTGGCAGAGTTCGGCGGTCTCGTTGCGATGAGTGCCGAGATAGACCTTCAGATTGACGGCATTCGATTTCAGCGCCGAAGCGAAATCAAGTTCGGCGGCGCGTCGTAGGCGGGATTTCCGCCGAGAATCAGCAGCAGATCGACTTTGCCCGCGCGAATGTCTTCGGTAAGTGCTTTCAGCGATTCGCCGCGATTGACCGGATTGGCATCGACAGGCTCGCTATAGAAAACGGTCTTGCCAACGTTGCCCAGCGCGTCGTTCATTGCATGCGCGAGAGCATGAACCGCAGGTGGCTGATGATCACCAGCGATCACAACACAGGCTCCTCGGCTCTTCGTCAAGTCAGCCGCAACCGCCTTGACTAGGGCGGATTCTCCAGGAGGACCAATGTCACCGACCTTGACGCCAACAAGAGACGCGATGGTTTGAGCATAGGCCGCAACATCAGCAGCTAAAACCGCAGCGCGGTGGTCCGCCTTCATCCCCGTTGAACTCGGCGTGCTTTCGATCACGTACAGCCGGTTCATGTTGCCATCAGGATTGCGGCGGGCAGCGAAGTCGCGGATGTAGCGCGTCGAGCCGGGGAATCCGGCGTACAGGAAGTCCGCGTCCAGCGAAACGATCACGTCCGCCTTCGAAAGTCGTAGCGAGTTTCAACCACTTCGCCGAACGCCAGTTTCGCGCCTTCATAAACGTTGTCGCGGTTGATCGGCTCCCACACATGCCACTTCGGCCTGCGGATGCGCGGCGAGATAGTCCTTGATCTGCGCGGCCAGCGTGGGCGAAGAAACGCCTGCGTCAGAATGCGCACGCCCGAGCCCGACATGCTCTGCTGCGCATTCATGGGGCCCTTGACGGCGGCCATGAATGCGTCCCACGAACGCACATCGCCCATGTAAGTAACGTTCTGGGCGCGGTCGGGATCGTAAAGATCGAGAATCGAGGCCTGCGCGTAGATGTCGGTTCCGCCGAGGCTCGCGGGATGCTCCGGATTGCCTTCAATCTTGGTCGGCCGGAACATGTGGCTTTCAACCAGAACCGGCGATGCATAGCCGCCGAGCGTGAAGGCCGTGGCATAATACTTCGGCTTGCCAGGAATGACGTTCTCCGGCTGCGCGCACGTAGGGCACGATCTCGGTGATCGGCATGCGCGTGCAGCCGGTTAATCCGGCGAGCGCGAGCGATGCGCCCATCGTCTTGAGAAAGCCGCGCCGCGAGAACGAATCCAGCCACTCCGATGCGCCCTTGGGAAATTCGCGGTGCAGCATCTCCTGGAACTCTTCGCTGCCGGCGAGTTCTTCCAGGCTGCGCCAGTATTCGGGGCCGGTCGTCTGCTCGATCTGCTCCTTGGCGGTGGCGAGATCAAGTTTGCCGCGCTTGCTCGGGCAAACATCCGCGCCGGCCTGCTTCGTCTTGTGATCGTTCATGCTCATTGCAATATCAAATCTCGCGAGCGTTCCCCACGTTCGAGCCTGCCGCTCCCATACCACTAGCGATGGCAGGTATTGCAACTGGTGATGTCTTGCACCGAGCGCACCTTATATGCGTCCTTGATGGCCGTGCCGAGTGCGATCTGATCGGTGTACGCCTTGCCGTCAAAAACCACTGTGATTCTTGCCCAGCGGATCATTGACCGGCGGCTGATAGCGCATATTGAAAACCTGCTCGCGCGGGCGCAGATATTTCTCCGGCTCGCGATGGCAGTCGAGGCAAAACTCCATTTGCAGCGAAGCGTACTGGTACATCAGCGGCATCTGATCGACTGGGCCATGGCAGGTGTTGCAGCCCACACCTTTATTAATGTGAATGCTGTGATTGAAATAAACGAAATTGGGAAGCTGATTCACTCGCGACCACTCCAGCGAGCGGCCGGTGCGGAAGCTTTCGCGAACAGGCTCTAGGTAGGCGGCGTTGGTCCAAATCTGGGAGTGGCAGTTCATGCAGGTCTTGGTCGGAGGAATGCCGGCGAAGCTGGACTGCTCAACCGAAGTGTGGCAGTAGCGGCAGTCGATGCCGAGTCCGGTGACGTGATGCTGATGGCTGAACGGCACGGGCTGCGGCTTGCGTACGCCTTCCCACGTGATGTACGGGGAGCGCTGCAGTTGCGCCAGGACCCAAAAGAGTCCGGCGACCGCGAAGACCAAGGCGAACAGCGAGGCCCGCGCAATTGCATTGCTGCTGCGTGGAAAAATCTGCATTGACTATGATGACGGCGTCTTGGGGAGCGGTTTTCCCGTCTTCCCGGCTGACAACGTTGTCCCGAATACGTCACGTGGAACTGTGACGTGCATTACTGAGAAATGTGAGTATAACAGGGAGTTGACTTTTGGGAATAGATCAACATGGATTTCTCCGTTCCCATTTTGAAATTCCTGTTGCCTAGGCTTTGAGGCATGTTGAGATTTTCAACACTGTCAATAATCCTATTTACAAACCTTACACATTTCTAGCAAGGTTCTGCGATCGCTGCATTCAGCGGAGGTTCATGACCAGAAGTTTGGGCTCGGTCATCTCCTCGATGGCGTAGCGCAAACCCTCGCGGCCCAGTCCGGAATCTTTCACTCCGCCATACGGCATGTGGTCAATGCGGAATGTGGGCACGTCGCCTGCAATCAGGCCGCCCACATCGAGTTCGTCGTGGGCCTGGAAAATCAAGCTTGGCGTCGCGCGTGAACAATCCGGCCTGCAATCCGTAGGCGGAGCTATTGACTTCGCGCAGGGCCGAAGCGAAATCGTTGTAGGGCTCGACGGTCACAACCGGAGCAAAGATCTCCTGACAGTTGATCTTCATGGATGGCTTGGTACTCGTCAGGACGGTCGGTTCGAGCATTGAGCCTTTACGATGGCCGCCGCAAAGCAGGCGCGCCCCGCCGCGCACCGCTTCCTGCACCCAATCGCAGGCGCGGATGGCATCGCTCTCGCGGATGAGCGGGCCGAGGTCGCTCGTCTCTTCGAGCGGATCTCCCATCTTCAGCTGGCGCACGCCATCGAGCAGAAATTCGACGAATTTTCCGAAGACTGACTGCTCGACGAAGATGCGCTGCACCGAAATACACGCCTGGCCTGCATAGGAAAAGCCGCCCGTGACGCAGCGTCCGGCGGCGTAGGCAAGATCGGCGTCGCCGTGCACGATGACACCGGAGTTGCCGCCGAGCTCCAGCACAACTTTCTTTTTGCCTGCATTCCTCTTGATCGCCCAGCCCACGGCGGCGCTGCCCGTAAAGCTGATGAGCTTGATGCGGTCGTCGGTGACCAGCGCTCCGGAATCTTCATTTGAAAGCAGCACGGCGTTGAATCCCCCGTCGGGCCATCCCGCCTGCTGAATGACTTCGGCCAGCAGCAAGGAAGTGAGCGGAGTTTGGGGCGCAGGCTTGAGCACGATTGGGCAGCCAGCGGCAATCGCGGGCGCAACCTTGTGGGCCACCAAGTTGAGAGGAAAATTAAATGGAGTGATGCCGGCAATCGGGCCGAGAGGAAAGCGTTTTACGATGCCCCACCGGCCGGCCGTCGACTGCTGCCAATCGAGAGGAAAGATTCGCCGTATCCGCGGACAGTTTCTTCGGCGGCAATATTAAAGGTGAAAATGGAGCGCTCCACTTCCAGGCGCGCGCTCTTGATGGGCTTGCCCGCTTCATGAGCGAGCGTGCGTGAAAACTCTTCTTTGCGGCCGTGAATGCCGTCGGCAATGCAGCGCAGAACGCGCTGGCGCTCGAAAGCGGGCAGCCGGCGCGTGGTTCCAAAGGCCTTGACGGCAGCGGCGATGGCAGCTTCGGCGTGCTCGCGGCGCCCTTGGTAGACGCGCGCAATCACAGCGCCGTCGTAGGGTGCGCGAACTTCGAGGAGGTCTCCCTCTTCCAGCCACTTCCCATCAAGATAAAAGCCGTGGGTCGCAACTGGAGCTACCGTTAATTCGGCCATCGCTCATCCTCCCGGATTCGAGCCATTATAAGACTTTCGCGGGATGGGCCGCCGCTTCAACTGATCTTCGTCACCACGGAGTCACAGAGTCACGGAGAAACTTTCAACCGCATAACCAGTTAGGTCAAGGTTTTGCCAAGCACTTGGTTCTCTCTGTGTCTCCGTGACTCCGTGGAATTTAAACTAGGACACCGCCGGGTCGACGGATCTCTACTTCGTTTGCGGCTTGAAACGGTCGTCTACTTCCACCTGGTATCCCTTGACCAGGCGGTTGGTTTCGTTGGCCATGCCAACCACCGCCATCAGTTCCATGAATTGCGCATCGGTCATTCCCTTGTTTTTGGCGGACGCCGTGTGCGAAGCGATGCAATACTCGCAGCCGTTGGTGGCAGAAACCGCGACGTAGAGCATTTCCTTGGTGAGCGTATCGAGCGCGCCGGGAGCCATAATCTGCTTGATGCTCTCCCAGGTGCGCTTGAGGGTCGCGGGGTCGTGCGCAATCGCTTTCCAGAAATTGTTGATCCAATCCGTTTTGCGTGTCGCCATGATGTCGTCGTAGACCGCGCGTACTTCGGGGCTGGCGTCGGCATATTCGATGAGGCCAAAGAGTGGACATGAGGTTCTCCAGTTCAGTGGGCAGTGGCTAGTGATTAGTGATCAGTGAACGCCTTTGCCAATCGCCGCATCGCGATCCCGGCAGCATCCCTCGTAATTCAGATCACTGGCCACTGACCACTAACCACTGCTTTACGAAATCCAATCGAGCACTTTATAGTACGCGCCCGCGAAGGGGAGAAACCACGGCTTGCCTTTGTAGAGGCCGAGCGGCGCGCCGGGAAATGCAATTTCGGTGAACGGATTATCGGTCTTCCCTTCCGCGATCCACTGGGCCATTTTTTGTCCCTGCCAGGTGGCCATGGCGACGCCGTGACCGGCGTATCCGACGGCAAAGTAAACGCCCTCAATGTGACCGGCGTGCGGCATCATGTCGAAACAAAAGTCGAGTGTGCCACCCCACACGTATTCGACCTTTGTGTCGCGCAGTTGCGGATAGACTTCGATCATGCCGCGGCGCAGAAGTTCCGCGCTCTTGCGAATGGTTCGATCGGTTTCTGGAAAAAAGGCCGCGCGCCCGCCAAACAGCAGGCGGTTGTCCGGTGTGAGGCGATAGTAATAAAGATAGTTTTTCGAGTCGTAGATTTGGCGGTTGCGCGGGCTGAGTTCGCGCGCCAGCTTTTCGGGGAGGATTTCCGTTGTAATAATGAACGACCCGATCGGGATGATCTTTTTTGCAGCGCCGGTGTGGCGCGGCCTGTGTAGCCGCTTGTCCCGACGAGCAGGTTGTGCGTCCAGAATGTGCCCTGCGAAGTTTGCACGCGGAATCCCGCCGCGCCATTGCGCGTTTCGCGTTGCGCACTTTGCAGGCTCGTCCGCTCGTGGATTTGCGCGCCCGCCTCCATGGTCGCCACAGCGAGTCCGGCCACATAGCGCGCCGGGTTGAGACCGGTTGATATTTCATCCACCATGCCGCCGTAATAAATGCCGGAGCCAATTTCGCCGCCCAGCTCGCCACGCGGCACAACCCGCAGCCGATGATCGAACTCGCGCGCAATCACCTCCACCTGGCGGGAATAGTCGTCGAAGTGCGCCTGCTTGCATGCGACTTCCAAATGCCCGGTGCGCGCAAAATCGCAGACGATCTGCTCCTCCTGAACAATGCGCTCGACCGTTGCAACTGTCTCCAGCGAGGCCGTATACATACGCCGCGTCAGCTCGCGCCCGTACATCGAGATCAGTTTGTTGACGCCGAGCTTTAGCCCGGTGAGCACCATGCCACCGTTGCGCGAACTCGCGCCCCAGCCGATTGTTTGCGATTCCAGCACCACGACTTTCGCGCCGCGCCTGGGCTAGCGCGAGTGCGGCTGATAGACCGGTGAATCCCGCGCCAATTACCGCAACATCGGCGGTCTCCGGCAGGGGCTGCGGCGGAGGCATTGGCATTGGGACGGTGGTGAGCCAGTAGTTGAGTTCCTGGGGCATGTTCAAGCCATTAACCGCGGAGCGCACTACCACAGAGGAGCACAGAAGGAACTCACTCTAGAGCACCGCGCTTTCATGGATCGTACGGCCTTCGGCAAAGCGCGCAAAATCCGAGCAGCTTCGCCTCAATCAAATCCGTCTTTCCGCTCAGAATTAAATCGCTGAGAATCCTCCCCGTCGCTGGAGCGTGCATCACGCCGTGGCCGCTGAATCCGTTGGCGAAGAAAAAGCCCGTCACCTCCGGCGACTCGCCCAGCACCGGATGATGATCGGGCGTCATTTCATACAGGCCGGCCCAGGCGCGCTTGGGATTGACCTCGAGATTTTCAAACACCGGCACGCGGCCGGCCGCGCGGGTAAGAATCTTTTCAATAAACGCCGGCTCGAAATCCATTTTGTAGCCCGGAGTCTCTTCGGGGTCATTCCACGCCAGCAGGAAGCCGCGCACCTCCGGGCGGAAATGAAATCCGTTCGACATATCGACGATCATAGGGGCGGTGTGTGGAAACTGGTCAAAGGGCTCGGTTGGGACGAGCATTCGCCGCAGCGGCTCGACTGGCAGCGTGATGCCCACCATGCGGGCGATTTCGGCCGACCATGCTCCGGCGCAGTTTACCACCACTCGCGCCGAAATCACCTCACGCGTTGTCCTGATTTCAAACCCGCCCGAGCGCCGCACAATTGCCGTCACCGCCGCGTTCTTTAATAGCGTGGCACCATGGTCCGCTGCCCACGTCATGAAGCCGGTCATCGCGCTGTAGGGATCGACGAATCCATCGGTCGAGCAGAAGCTGCCGCCTACAATGTCGTCGCCACGCAGTTGCGGATACATGCCTCGAATCTCATCGCCGGTGACCAGCCGGACATTCTTCAATCCCATGGCCATCTGCTTTTCGTAATTCGCGCGCAAATAGGCCAGGTGATTGTCATTGGTGGCGCAGAATAGATATCCCTGCGGACGGTAGTCGCATGGATAACCAAGCCGTTCCTCAAAGTTGGCATAGAACGGGATCGAGTACAGAGACATTTGGATGTTCACGGGAGTGGAGAACTGAGCTCGCACGCCGCCCATACTTTTGCCGGTGGACCCTTTGCCCTGCGAGTTCTCCCGCTCGATCACAAGGACATTTTTGCAACCGGCTGCGACCAGATGATATGCAATGCTCGAGCCGACAATTCCTCCGCCGATGAGAGCGATCTCTGCGCTGTGCATGCGGGCCAATTGTAAATCGGCATGTGAGCCTTGTGTGGAGACACGGTTGAGCCCCGCCGCACACAACACTCGGCTACTTCATCGCCGCTGGTTTCAACGTCGCGCCGGCTTTCTTCTCCCGCCGCATTTGCTCGGCTAGTTCGCGGATTTCTGTCAGATCGCGCTGCATCTCGCTCCATCCATACCAGAGCGCGTAATCGGGACTGCCGTGGAACGTGCCCTGGAAAGTCCGCATGCGGTGTTCCAGGTACATGACGAACAATTTCTGCTCCACCACCGTGGGAGCATCGTGGAACGTCAGCAGATTTGGAAACGCATAAGCATAGTTCTTCGGCTGCGGCAGAACGCCATCTTTATAAAGTCCGGCAACGATCTGGATCGCCTGGGCCATCAGGTGGTCGGCGTTCTTGATCATGTCGTCGCCCGCTTCCAATTGCTGTTTGGCAAAGTTGCCGGAGTGGCATTGGTTGCAGGTCTTGAGCATCTTGTCGCGTTCTTTCTGCCAATCTTCCTGCGTCAGGCGCGCCACATCGGCGGCCTGCACGGTTGCTACCAGAGCGGTCGGCTTGCCATCCGGATCGAGCACTCCCAGCGCCTGCAAAATCGCCGCGCGATCCGCTGCCCACTGTTTATCTTCGGGCAGCGGCAAACGCACACCCAGGAATCCCCAGGCTGTGCGCACGCCGTGGTCGCCATCCTGCATGTGGCAGGTCTGGCAGGTCGGAGCGGCCGCTCCTGCCTGTAGAATGCCACGCTGCTTCAGATCCTCGCGCACGCCGTGTTTCGACGACGAATACATCTCCCACTGCGGGTGGTCGAATCCCATGTGGCAGGTCTCGCACGCTTGCGGCGACTTCGCCTCTTCGACAGAGAACGTGTGCCGCGTGTGGCAGGAATCGCACGACGCCGATCCGAATTCATTCCCCTGACTCTTGAGCTTCGCGATTTCCTCCACTGGCTTCTCGCCGATCTTGTGGCAGCCGCCGCAGCCTTTCTGGCCTTCAATCATTGCCATGGGCTGCCAGTGAATGGTGGGCATGGCCATCATTGCCGCCCATGCCTTCGAGTGCTTGCCGCGCTTGTACTGGTCTACTTGTGTCTGGTGGCACTGCGCGCAGGTTTCGGGCGTAGGAATCCTCACCTTCGCCACGTCGCTGGCCGACTGGTGCTTGTCGCCATGGCAGGTGACGCACGTCACGTCAAGCCCACTGTGCTTGCTCAGCTTCCAGTCCGATACGATGTTGGGCGTTTGTTTGGAGTGGCATTCGATACACGAGGCGGCAGAGTTGGCCTCCTGCGCTTGCAGAAGTGAACTCAGTGCGATGAAGACAAGGGCAGTAAGGAGTTGAGAGCGCATGAATCCTCCGTAAAGTGACCACGAAGGATAAGAGAGCATTTCGCCCGTAGCGATGACTTTTGTCACGGCCTACGCGGTTAATGCCGCCAAGCCAACTTTCAGAAGAACCGTGAACGCGAACCACCCGAAAACGATGCTGAATGCCGTGCCACGTTTAACTTTGGCGATGCATGGGATACCGATTGCAACCAAGATCAATGTCCAGATCGTGATGATGTCGAAGGATCCCAGTAGCGCACGCAGGACCGGTGAACCGCTTGGATCCATAAAATATGCGCCGTTGGTTGCGAGCGGATTTTGAATGTCAAAGGAATCTGTGCTCACGCCCGCAAGTATAGAGACACTTGACAGTATCGCTCTCAGCAACTCGGGGAGCCTGGTGTAGACAATGAGAGCAAATACAGTTTTGAATTGCACGTCGGCGTTCGCCGCAAACTTGACCGCCGCGAAAATAACGCTCGCGAAGATCGCGTAGATGATCAGTGCAACCGCGGGAACGGCATAGGAAATTAATTTGGTGATGGTGACCTGTTGCTGGATCGCCTGGGCGCGTTTTTCGGCTGGCAGGCTCTCGATGCGCTCGGACGCCTTGGGCTGCATTTGCAGCTGATTGTCCACCACCTTCTGAAAGCCAATCTTCTGATCGATCGTGTAGACGAAGAGAAAGCCGACAATCGCGATGACGATGTATGGCGCCCACCACATTGCGCTCCTTCGCAGATCGGTAAATGTCTTGCTGGGCGCGATGAAGACATCGAGCAGGCGCTGGCCTTCAGAAAGCGGCGCAACGGTTGAAGGCATTTCCTGAGGTTGCAAGGGATCTGAATTTGCGGCCATGTGGTTCCTCCCGCGACCCAGAATTCTAGTTTGATTTTCGAGAACGGGCAACGGGAGAAGCGGCGAGTAGTGTCCTAACTTTAGCTTCCACCATGGAGTCACGGAGACACAGAGGAACCCAGACGACTTCAAACCATTGCCCCGGGGGTTATTAGTGTGCGGTTTTCTCCGTGACTCTGTGACTCCGCGGTGAAAACAGCACAAATCAGGAGACCACAAAGCACCGACGAGGATCGGCTACGACGCCGCGATTTCCGGTGTGGCTGCCAGCAGGCTTTTCGCGTAGTCGCTCCTCGGTTGCGAAGTAATCTGGTCTGTTGTCCCCACCTCGACAATCTTCCCGCGATACATGATCGCGATGCGGGTCGCCAGATAACGCACCACCGGCATGGAGTGCGAAATGAACAGGTAGGTCAGGCCGAATTCGCGCTGCAGCGATTGCAGCAGATTCACCACCTGCGCTCCGACGCTGACATCGAGAGCCGAAACCGGCTCGTCGGCCACAATGAATTTTGGCCGCAGCGCGAGCGCACGGGCAATGCCGATGCGTTGGCGCTGGCCTCCGGAAAATTCGTGCGGATAGCGTTGCATGGCGGATTCGTCCATGCCCACGGCTCGCAGCAGTTCCGCGACGCGACGGCGGCGGGCTTCGCGGGTCATCCTCTCATGCACGAGCAGCGGCTCCGCCAGCACATCTTCGACGCGAAAGCGCGGGTCGAGCGAACCGAACGGATCCTGAAAAATGATTTGCATGTCGCGGCGCAGACGGCGCAGATCACCGCCCTTCGCGGCCAGGACATCGGCGCCATTGAACATGACGCTGCCCGAGGTCGGTTCAATCAGGCGCAGTATCAAACGCCCCAGCGTGCTTTTGCCGGAGCCGGATTCGCCCGCCAGGCCCAGTGTTTCGCCTTGCTGAATGTCGAGTGAGACGTCGTCGACGGCAAGAACCTGCCGTGACTGATCGCCGCGCGGCCGAATGCCAAATGCCGACTCGGACAGATCGAACGTCTTGATCAGGTTGCGGATTTGAACCAGGGCCACGAAGGAGAGCGTATCAGTGGTGCGCGGCGATTGTCAGCCTGACTAAAACGGTGGCAGTGGGGTGGGCTGTCTTGAATTACCCAGACGTTTCGACTTGTAGATATTCGGGCTCGACCCAGACCTTTTGAAGATCAGGAGCTTGGCCGACCATGTCTCCCACATCAAGCTGAACAAGTTGGTACGGCAGTCCTTCCACTGTTTCCAATCCAGAAACAGTGAAAGTCTTTCCTAGGCATTTCTCAAACAAGGCACGAGTTTGCACTTCTTCGTCGTCGTGTGTGTCCGGCGGAATACCAATGAGTCTGACCCTGTCCCCGATTCTCAAACTGCTGCTCCTGTCACTTCTTTCCGATAACCCGTCATGCAACATTCATCGAATCGTTTAGACGGATCATATTCCAAAACACAACCGAAAACCTAGCTACGGCGTGCCTGCATACAGCGGCCAGAGTTGGTCGGCGGTTACGCGATAGATGGCATAGGCGCTGCCCGCATCCGACGTGCGGCGGAAAAGCAATTCGCCGCGGCCATCGCCATCGGCATCGACCGCGTCAATCAGTTCCATGCGCGGGCTGACGTCGAGATGATGCGAGTCGGTTTGCGCGAAGAACAGTTTTTGCAATTCGCCTTCGAGCGTGGTGCGCGCGACCAGCGTGATTTCCTGCGGCACTTGCGCGCCAGCGGCGGCTGCGGGTGGAACGGGCGTTTGCGCGGAAAGCACCAGCACAGGCTCATTGGAATTGGAGAGATCGAACACGCGCAAATTCACATCTTCAAATTGCGGCTGGGCTGCTTTGCTCGTTTTGGCGGAGGCAGATTTCGCGCGCGCGGCGGATGCGCTCTTCGCGGTTGCTGCGGAAGAGTTCTGCGAGCCTGTTTGGCGCAGCTTTACCAGCGTTCCCGCCAGCTCGAGCATTTTGTTGCGATAAATCGCCTCCTCGGCCGGCTTCAGATCGTATGTGTAGGGACGAGGGTCAGGGCCGTGGGCATCCGAAATGGCGGTGAAAGTCTGAATCGTCGCTGGCGCGTCTTTGGGCGTCTTGGCCGAAGTATTGGCTGCCGCGTCCTTGTTGGCGGGCGTCTCTTCCACCGCGTCGAAGTCGACAAATGGTTCGTGATGTACATCCGGCTTGCCGCGTCGAAGCCGGGGGCGGTTGGGATCGCCGATCGGTTCATCGAGGTCGGAGGCCATGGGCGCGGCCGGGGCTTGTGGTTTCACGGCATCCTTATTACTTGTATCCTTGGTCTCCGGCGGCGTGCTTGATGACGGAGTGCTCGACGGCGCCGTGCCGGATGACGACGTACCGGCAGATGTCGATGCCGTTGCAGTAGGCGCCGGTGACGGCGTTCTCGATGGCGAGCCAGAAGACGACGGCGGGCTTGACGTGGACGGAACCGTCGTCGAAGCCGGCGCGGGCTTGGCCTCGTCCTTTTTCGTACTGCCGCTTGCGCCGCTTTCGTCTTTGTCGGCATTCCCTTCGGCGCGGCGATGCAGCACCGGCCGGTCATCCTTTTTGGTGTCTTCTTCTATGACGGGTGGCGCATATTTGCGAGTTGTTTCCGGCGCTTTCGCGCCCGCTCGAAGCCACGAGCCTTCGGCAATCCAGTTGTGGTTAAGTTGCCCCGGCTGCGTCACCGTAAACAGGCCCTGCGATACGCCGGCATGAAAAGCTTCGTAGATCACGCCGAAATCAAGCGCCATTGGAACGGGCGCGGCTTTATAGGATCCCGCATCGTAGAACTTGCCATCCATCATAATGACAATGGGAATGAGCCGCACTTTCACCTTGCCGGCGCTGGAGAGCTGAACCAGGCCCAGGGCACGCGGTCCGGGGTCGCCGGCTTGATGACCGTATTGCTGCACAAGCTCTTGCCCGCGCACCGTTGGCACTCCGAGAGCGGCTAGCCCGAGTGCGGTGAAATAGAGCGGGATGACGGCAGTGCTCCGCTTGCGATATAACCATGTTCGGACCAGCCATGTTCGGACTAGCGAAGATCGGGAAGGAGAATCCATGAAGATCAATGATAAGGCCCCCGCCATCCATACGACGGACGAAGACGGCAAAGAAGTTGCCTTGACGGATTATTTAGGCAAAACGGTCGTACTTTATTTTTATCCTAAGGCCGATACGCCGGGCTGCACCAAGGAAGCATGCGGGTTCCGCGACACCTACAGCAAAATCAAAAAGACGGGCGTGGTGCTGCTTGGGATTTCCGCCGACACGGCCGCGTCGCAGAAGAAATTCCAGAACAAATTTAGCCTGCCGTTTCCGTTGCTCGCCGACCCCGATAAGAAGATTGCCGAAATGTTCGGCGTGGTGAAAGAAAAAAATATGTATGGCCGCAAGGTGATGGGAATTGCGCGCACCACGTTTGTGATTGGCCCGGATGGCAAGATCAAGCACATCTTCAACAATGTGAAACCCGAAGGGCATGCCGAGGAAGTGCTGGAGTACCTAAAGAGCGCGGCCTGAGACCTTACGCGAACGCGACCTTCCTTTATTCATGGATTGCCGAGTATGAGTTCCATTGCCAACGCCACGTTATTGAAGCCGGAGTTCTTCAATCGCGATCCGCGTAAGGTGGCCCGCGCTTTGCTTGGAAAGCTGCTTGTCCTCAAGACTGCGCGCGGGATGCTTGCTGGGCGAATCGTTGAAACCGAGGCTTACCTCGGCAAGGGAGACGACGCGGCGCACGCTGCCTCGGGCAAGACCGCGCGCAATTCCGTGCTGTTTGGGCCACCCGGCTTTGCCTACGTCTACTTCATTTATGGCAGTTATTTTTGCCTGAATGTTTCCTGCCTTCCCGATGGCGTGCCGGGAGGCGTGCTGTTTCGCGCGCTCGAACCCGTAGCAGGCATCGAAAAAATGGCCAAAGCACGCGGGATGAAACTCCGTGGGCCCGATGATCTTGGCAAGGTTGCTGTGCTGCGGCAGATTGCATCCGGTCCAGGACGCCTCTGCCAGGCATTCGGCGTCACGCGTGAACGCGATAACGCGAAGAATTTCACAAGTGCGCGTTCCGACCTGCGCATTGTGGATGATGGATTCCGCGTGCGGCGCGTGGCCGTGACTCCGCGCATCGGAATTACCAAGTCGGCTGCGCATCCGCTGCGCTATGTACTTGCGGGAAATCTGTTTGTTTCTGGGCCGAGGGCGATGAATTTTTGAGTCTGGGCGGAGCCCCACACAACCCGTCCTCACACGAAACATCCTGTCTATGCGAGGAGAACGTTGTCGATCAGCCGTGTCGCGCCAATATATGCCGCGACCGCAACCAGTGTTTCTCCGGCAACGCGCTCAATGGGATCGAGTGTCCCCGGATCAACGATCTCAAAATAATCGAGGTGAACTTCCGGTTCCTGCGTGATCACTTCGCGCCCCACCCGCGCGAGTTTCGACGCACTTCGTTCGCCTTGTCGAAATTTCCCTTCCACTTCACGAAGCGCGCGATTGAGCACGAGCGCGCGCTGCCGGTCCTCTGCGCCCAGATAGACATTGCGCGAACTCATAGCCAAGCCATCGGGCTCGCGCACAATCGGGCAACTCACAATTTCGGTCGGAATGTTCAAATCGCGCACCATGCGGCGAATGATAGCCACCTGCGCGGCATCTTTCTGTCCGAAGAAGGCAACGTCCGGTTCGACGATATGGAACAGTTTGGATACGACCGTAGTCACGCCGCGAAAATGACCGGGGCGCGAGCGTCCGTCGAGCTTTTCGCTCAGGCCCTCGACCGTGACCCACGTCGTTTCACCCGCGGCATACATCTCTTCCGCCGTGGGCGCCAAGATCGAATCCACTCCTTCTTTCTCGAGCGCGGCGCAATCGCTCGCAAACGTGCGCGGGTACTTTGCCAGGTCCTCCTTGGGTCCGAACTGCGTGGGGTTCACAAAAATGGAAACGGCCACCGCATCGCATCGCGCTTTGGCGGCGCGCACCAGCGACAGATGCCCGGCGTGCAGCGCGCCCATGGTCGGCACAAATCCCAGCCGCTTTCCAGCCGCACGCATTTCCCTGCAAGCCGCCCGCATCTCGGCAATGGTCGCGCAAACTTTCGGCGGCGCGCTCGTTCTCACGGAAACTCCTCCATCACCACTCCCAGCTCTTTTAATGTTCCCGCCAGTAACGCGCGACTCTTGCGGACTTCGGCTTTCGCCTCGGGCGTGGGATCTTTTGGCGCTGCCTGCGTGACGAGCACGACTCGCCCATAAGGCCACGCGCTCAGGCCGAGTGAAGCCAGTTCGGCGGGAATCTGCTCGGGCGTGAGGATGTGCACTTCGTGATTCTCAAGATCGACCAAACCAATGCCATCTTCGCGAACAACAAAGTAGGGGTTTTTCCAGCTGCTCATCTCGTCGAGCTTGGGATATTTTTTCGGGTCGGCCAAGGGTACGGATTCGAGGCCGGATTCCTTCGGCACGTAAGACTCAGGCGCATCGGGAGCCGGCTTTGGCGGCTTGGAACACGCGGTGAGGGCCAGCAAGGCCACTGCTGCAATGGCGAACGCAATCGCTGTACTTACTTCGACGATTTGCCCCCGACTAGCCGATAGAACAGACTTTTTCACGGACGTTTCTCCGTCCGCCATTATCGCCGCATCGCGCGCTTGCGGTGAAGTACGGTTTCGAGTGCGGCCTGCGTGTCTTTCGGCAAGTGGTAGGACTCGTTGTCGTTCGGGAACTGGTGCGAAACGACGTCAGCTTTGAAACCGAGCACCGATTGCGAAATCAGCGCGGCCGCATCGCCATAGCGCCGCACAAACTTCGCCGGCTGCCCGAACGTCAGATTCACAAGATCGTGGAACACGAGCACCTGGCCATCGCAGTCGGGCCCGGCTCCAATACCAATGGTTGGCGTTTCGATCTCCGCTGTGATCATGGCGCCAATTTCACGCGGGATACCTTCCAGATAAATGCACGCCACGCCCGCTCGATCAAGCGCCACCGCATCACGCATCAGTTGTTCGACCGCGTTGAGAGTTTTGCCCTGCACCTTGTAGCCGCCCATTACGTTCACTGACTGCGGGGTCAGCCCAATGTGCCCGGCGACGGGAATTTCGGCGTCGATGACGCGGCGGATCACGTCCACGCGCTTCTCACCGCCTTCCATCTTCACGGCTTCGGCGCCGCCCTCTTTTACAAAGCGGGCCGCATTGTGGATCGCTTCCTCGACAGTTGCATGATAGGAGCCATAAGGCATGTCGGCGATGAGCAGCGCGTCCTTGACGCCGCGTCGCACGGCGCGGACGTGATGCAGCATCTCGTCCATCGTGACCGAAAGCGTGTTTTCGTAGCCCAGCATGGTCATGGCGAGCGAGTCGCCGACCAGCACTACGTCAATGCCAGCCTCATCGACCAGCCGCGCGGTGGCGTAGTCGTAAGCGGTCAAGCAGGTGATGGGATCGCGGTGAAGTTTTTTCTCGCGGATGGTAGCAGTAGTGATCTTGTGGCGATTTGAATCGGGCAAACGCCCGCCGATCGAGGTGAGACTCACAGTGTCCTCCAGTGCCCCTCCGCCTTGGCGGATAGAGCCTGTACAGGTCGTTAGATGACGCGAGGGAAAGTATAGCTCCAAAGAGGTCGTTCGTCGATAGTCGTTGGTCAATGGCCCAGGACCTCGAAAGGCATCGCTGCTGTGTAGGCTAGCCGGGACTTTCGTCCAAAACCCACGGAAGTTGTGCGCAAAATTCGACTGCGGCGACGCGATCTCCGAAGCAGGCGGGAGGGCGTGGAAAGGATGGTTGAAACCAATACCGGAAATCGCCAGCCCGAATTAATCTCTCGCCCTTCTCGATTATCTCGCCCACAAAGTAGAACCAACCCCCCACGGGCCGAACCCTTCGCTCATCTGGTCCGGCCAAGTCAAAGACCTCCCCCTCCTTGTTGGGATCAATTCCGAACTGATCCAGGAGCGCCAGAAAAACCGGCGGATACACATTGCATCGCTGCGCTGCAAAGTTAAGGCAGTAAACGCAATTGCATCGCTCCGCGTCGCCCGAAGCAACCGCAGTGTATGAGGTTGCAGTCGCTTCGCGGTCATAGCGAACCAACTGATCGCCAAGGCGAAATTCTTCCATCGGTCGGGCCTTACGCGCTGGCCGCGTTCTCGCTGAGGGGCAGGAAGTACTGCGTTCCCTTGATCGGGGCTGAGACTTTTTTCAGCAGTTCCTGCAAGTCTTCGTTGCGGTCAACGAAATCAATTTCGCTCGTGTTCACGATCAGCAGGTCCGATTGCGTGTAGTGAAAGAAGAAGTGCTCGTAGGCCTTCACCACTTCCATCAGGTAGTCCTCGCTGATCGCCTTCTCACCCAGCGCGTTTCTTTTCTTCAGCCGCTTCTTGAGCACTTCAGGCGTGGCTTGCAGGTAAATGACGAGGTCCGGCGTCGGCAACTGCTCGCGGAAATAATTGAAATAGCGGTTGTAGGTATCGAGTTCCTGATCGTTCAGGTTAAGGCAGGCAAAGAGTTTGTCTTTTTCGAAAATGTAATCGGCGATCACGGTCTTGTTCGAGTGCGGGCCCAGATCCAGCGCGCGCAGCTGTTCGAAACGGCCGGATCAGAAATGCCATCTGCGCCTGAAACGCCGCGCCCCGGTCGCCTTCATAAAACGCGCCCGAGAAAAGGATTGTCTTCCGGCTCAATCACGCGCTGGGCCGCCAGTCGCTCCGCCAAGACCCGCGCCAGCGTGCTCTTGCCGACTCGGATGGGGCCTTCGACCGCAATATACCGGGGAAGTTCGAAAAGCTTGGCCATGAGGACGTGAGCAGAATATATTGCTTCGCGAGAACGCGCAATTGTGGATTGGTCGTCGGTCGCTGGCCGTTGGTCGTCCGGGGATCGTGGTACCGTCGTCGATCACCGGTTACGAATCAGCGACGAACTCGAATATCGCCACGAATCGAGTCAAGCGCACTACCCGCGATTCCCCGGACGACTGGCGACCAACGACGACGCCCCCGGCAGCTAACCAGATACAATTTCCATCATGCTTCCCGCTCTCATCGGACTAGCGACAGGGGCTGGCGCCGTTGGCGCGGCGGCCGGCTATCAGTCCATGGCGCCGACCGGCCAGTGGTTCGGACGCACCTGTTCACATGCGGGCTCGCGCGGAAGTCGGGCAAATCGCGCTCACCTATGACGATGGGCCAAACGATCCCCACACGCTAAAACTGCTGGATGTGCTGGCGAAGCAGGGGTCCACGCGACTTTTTTCATGATCGGCCGTTATGTCCGCGAGCGGCGCCGGCATCGCCCGTGCCGTGGCCGAGGCCGGACACGATTATCGGCAATCATACTGTTTACGCATCCGCTGCTTATTTTCAAATCGGAGGCGCGAACTCGCACCGAACTCATGGATTGTCGCAGGGCGCTCAACGACGCGGTCGGCGTGCATTCCGCCCTATTTCGTCCGCCGTTCGGAGGAAGACGTCCCGCAACTTTGCGCCTCGCGCGCGAACTGGGGCTTGAGACTGTGATGTGGAATGTGACCGGATATGACTGGAAAGCCCCTCCCGCCTCGGTGATCGAACAGAAGGTTGCGCGCCAGGTTCGTCATGAAGGCGGCAATGTGATCCTCCTGCATGATGGCGGCCACCGAGCGCTCGAGCGCAGATCGCGCACAGACGGTGATCGCTACGGACAATCTGATTCGCCGCTACAAAGATGAAGGACTTGATTTTGTGAGGGTGCCGGAAATGATGACAGCTGTCGGCTCTCAGCTCTCAGCTCTCAGCGGCTGAGAATTTTTGGGCCGGGGTACCGCATTCCGTTTCCGTGCCAGCAGCATCTTGCAAAAGCGAGGCGCGGGAGTAGCAGGATATTCCACTCCGCCGAGGTTTCATTTCGTGAAGCTTCGGCTGCGCTCAACATGACGGGGGTTTTGAGGTCGTGACAGGTATTCTCTACTGCATATCTCCGCCCATGGCACGTAGCGGTAGCGCAACTTTCTTCGGGTCGAAGAAGACGGCCGAGCTTTGCCCCGTATCGCCAGCTTCCTGGACATACAGGGCTTCAATCACCCCTTTTTTTCTTGCCGAAGCTCATCTTCCGCACGGAAAGTCCCTTGTAGGGCAAATTCCACAATCACGTATTCGGCCTTCGGGTTTGTCCGAGTTGCCATGCGTCCGGTCCGGCTCCATGGATGATCAACGCCACTAGCCCGCGCTGCGCCGCATCTCCCTCGGAAGTCGTGGTAAATCCTGGGATCACCCATATCCAAAACACCCATAGTAAGGATCCACCACTCAAAGTCGTGTTCCGCCTGGTCGAGCATGGGATTCTTGCAGCGCGCCGCGATCACTACGTCTTCGATGCCATCTCCGTCGAGATCGCCAAACACGGGCGCGACGTTGGCAGCAGCGTGAACTGGTCGCCAAATTGCTTCAGCACGAACCGGCATCAAATTTCGCGGGTTTCGCCACGGGCCTTCGCCCAGGCTGGAAGCCGGCGCAAGGACGAAGAATGCCACTACCAAGCAAACCAAGCAGATTTTCTACATGAGGGTAATCTAGACCCTCATGGTCACTTCGTGCAGGTAACGAAAGTCACGGGGTGGAGAGGCAAAGGGCCGGAAGCGTTGTGAAAAGGCCGCCGATCCCAAACGCAGCGGCATGACAGTGATCGTGCTTTTTCCCTGCCACCCCGATCATTCTCCGCCCTTGAAGTGCTCCCAGCCGCGCGCTGTGAGCAATCTGGCCTTGCCGTCAGCGTTGATCAGCTTCATGCCTGATGAAGCCGTCGTCCGTCCAATTCTCGTCACGGCCACGCCCGCTACTTTGGATGGTACGGGTCGTGCCGACGTGAACAGCAGTTCGTAGTCGTCACCACCATGCAGAGCGTATTCCGGCTCAACGAACTCTTTTCCCCGCCCGCAGCGCGCCCGCGGAATTGCGTCCACCTCGATCTCCGCACCCACACGGCTTTCCTGGCAGATATGCTCTAGGTCAGTCGAGAGCCCGTCGCTCACATCGATCATCGCCGAGGGAATTCCCTTCTGCCGCAGCCATCGCCCCACCTCCACCCGCGCCTCCGGGCGAAAATGCGGACGACTTTCCGCTCCCAGCGCCTTCCCTACTCTCAACCGAGCCAAGGCGGCCGCCGAACCGCCGAGACTACCTGTGACATAAATGTTCTGCCCCGGTTTCGCTCCCGAGCGCAGTACAGCCTTTCCCCTGGGCACCGATCCGACCACCACGATATCCGCCTGAATGCCGCCAGCCGACTGTGCCGTATCTCCTCCAGCCAACGGGACGCTGTGTTTTTTCGCCAGATCCAGTAATCCCTTCTGGAATTTGTCCACCCATTTTTGGGGAACATCGCTACTCAGGGCCAGCGACAGAAAAGCGGCCTGCGGCTCGCCGCCCATGGCCGCAATATCGCTCAGCCCGCGTGTCAAGCATCGCCATCCGACTACTTCCGGCCGATGCCATTCCCGGCGGAAGTGGACGTCTTCAAGCGTGAAATCCGTGGTCACGAGCATCTGGTGGCCGGCCGGAATGCGCAGGACCGCGGCATCGTCTCCGATGCCCGTCACCACGGCTCGCGCGCCGGCAGCCAAGCCACGAAGGCGGCGAATCAGGCTCTTTTCACTCTTTGGCATGTCAGTACTATAATCCCCCGATTTCGCCCCAGGCGCCGTCTATTGCCGATCTCTGAACAGCTTGCAGGGCCAGGAATTCGCCGCACATGGGCCGAATGGTCATCTCCTAAAGGTTCTTCGGTAACCGGACACTCGTACTGTTGCGGTTGACACAGGAGAATCGGGTTTGTTACGTTTAACTCGCCGTTAATAAACACCTTTGCCGATCCAAGTGCAGACGGTTGAATCCTTTGCCGCCCGCTTTGGTTCTCGGCCTGCCTGGTTTCGTAGGTGAGCCAATTTTCGGACGCTCCTGAGGCGTTCGATGGAATCGGTGTACCAAGCCCGAGCATGACAGTTCCCGCTCCGGCCGGGTTCCTTGGCATCTAGGGAAACGCCAAATTTCGTAGTTTGGATAGGTCTGATTGCGTAAACGTTTTTACATTTTCTTTGTGGCGCGCGACGAAGCGGGAGAGCTCCGCAAGATTTCCATCCCCGTTCAATATCTCTATATTGTTCTGGTGGTCGGGGTCTTTATCGGCGTGCTCAGCCTGACCGGAATTCTCAGCTCCTATGCCCGCATGTTGCGGAAGGTCTCGCACTACAACCAGTTGCGCGACGAACAGGCACAGCTGAAGAACCGCTATTCACACCTCGAAGAAGTGGCGAAGGAACGCGATATCCAGCTTGCCTCACTGGGATCGCTGGCCAGCGAAGTTTCCGCCCTGTACGGCCTGAAGTCCAACCCGTCCATGGCCGTAGCCGCCACCGATGACATTCAGAAGGCGCAGGTTAATTCCTCGCTCGATCAGCTATACGCGCTCAAGAATATAGCTTTGACCGGCGCAGCCAGCACCGGTATTTCCCTGGGCATGACCAGGAATTCCACCACTGACGACTGGGTTCGTGCCAATTCCGCTCCCAATCTCTGGCCGGTCGAGGGCCAGATCACAGGCAGCTTCGGCGAGCGCATCGATCCGTTCAACGGAGAAGGCGCGTTCCACTCGGGCGTAGATATTTCGGCTGCGGTCGGCTCGACCGTCATTGCTCCGGCCGACGGCGTAGTCACCTTCGCCGACTTTATGAGTGGCTACGGCCGCGCCATTATGATCGACCACGGACACGGCATGTCCACGCGTTACGGCCACCTTGCCAGCTTTGCCGTCACCGCGGGACAGTACATCCACCGCGGCGACACCATCGGCTACGTCGGCCTCAGCGGGCGCTCCACCGGTCCACACCTTCACTACGAAGTCCGCATCAACGACACGCCGGTCAACCCCTACAAGTATCTCCGCCTGACCATGGCCCACCTGGGCGGATTCGCGGCCGGATCGTAGTACAGCGCCACTCACTTGCTATCCCCACCTTGGCAGTCTCCTGATTTGCCCTTTTCTCACCACGGAGTCGCGGAGAACCCCTTAAACCGCAAAAGCCAGTAGTTTCCTAGACGAAGGTTTTGCCACGCACTTGGTTTTTCTCCGTGTCTCAGTGACTCCGTGGTGGACGTTAAGTCAGGAGCCATCCCGAACTCCCCTTCTCCCCACTTTTCCCGCTCCTGTAGCAAAATAGAATTCATGCCTCACGTAAGAATGGATAAGTGGCTGTGGGCCGCGCGCTTCTTCAAGACGCGAGCACTCTCGGCCCGCGCCTGTGAACTCGGAAGGATTCAACACGGCGTTAAACCAAACCTACAGCCCGCCAAGCCCGCCCGCGAAGTTCGTGTCGGAGACATGCTGCACATCACCAACGAAGGCGGCGAGTTTGAAATCGAAGTCCTGCTCTTGAGCGAAGTGCGAGGACCAGCCGCCGTCGCCCAAACCCTCTACCGCGAAACCGATGCCAGCCGCGAGCTGCGCCAGAAAGCAGCCGCCGAGCGCAAAGCCCTCAGAGAGTGGGAGCAGCTGCCCACCACCCGTCCCAACAAGAGGGATAGAAGAAGGATCATCCAGTTCCGCGGAGGATTGTGAGCGGTAGCGCTGACGACGACGGCTGTTCGGCGGGCGTCCGGCCGCCGAGTGGGGCCTACAGACCGCCTAGTTACTTCCGCTTCGGCGAGATTGTTCCGCCTCCATGCACCTTTTATGGTACACTTAGATCGCAGCTGGATCGCTCGTGAGAACGCCACGGAAAGTTGATCTCGTATTCTTCCGCAATGACGCTGGCAGCGAGCCGGTTCGCGATTGGCCTGAAGGATCTGGACGAGACAGAGCGCCGTGCCATTGGAACCGATCTGCTGCGGGCACAATGGCGTTGGCCGGTTGGCATGCCGCTGTGCCGTCCGATGGGGAAGGGTTTGTGGGAAGTGCGGACAAACCTCCCCGGCAACCGCACGGCGCGCGTGCTGATCTGCTTTTACCAGGGCCAGTTGGTGGCTCTGCACGGATTCATCAAGAAGACACGGGCAACACCCGAGGACGACCTGGCATTGGCACGTCAGCGGCAGAAAGAGTTGGAGTCGTAGTCGACGGCTCCGTCACGGTCAACAGGCCGAGTGCATGAGGAGTAAAGAATGGGCAAGAAGAATCTGGGATCGAGCATTGACGACTTCCTGAAGAAAGAAAACATCTTCGAGGAAGCGCAGGCGCAAGCGATTAAAGAAGTCGTGGCCTGGCAGCTGGCCAAGGCGATGAAGAAGAAAAAGATCTCCAAGGCGCGGATGGCCGTATTGCTGAAGACGAGCCGGTCGCAGGTGGACCGCATTCTCGATCCCAAACGCGATATCACGCTGTCGAGTTTGCAGCGTGCGGCAGCGCTCGTGGGTCAGCGGGTGGTAATCGAGTTAGTGTGAGGGGAAAGGTCCTAGCTAGAGAATTGGTTCTATAGTTTTTCGCCCGTAGCTACTTGGCCAGCAAGCAGAAAGGTCTTGGGGTATTTTCCCTCGCCGCACAGTTTGAAAGAGCCGAAATCCTTGAACCACGGGCCGGCTGGAACAATCGGTTTCGTCTCCAGCCAGATTCGAAGTTGATTGAGATCGTCGAGGCTGATGTTGCGGTCGCGCATGCGCTCGGCCAAGTGGTCGCGAATGGCGGCAGGTATGCGCGGCCAGCTCTCAATTTGCGGCATTACTCACCGAAAACCATGCGGCCCATTTCGTCGCCCAGTTGCTTGGCTTCGTCGGGATTACTGGCGCTTCGGAATCGTTCGGCCAGCTCAAAGAACGCTTTCTCTTTCTGTTTCCGGGCTTCGATGCCCAGCTCGATCAGTTCAACGAGAATGCGGTTGTCGCTCAGGCGCTGAGCTTTGGCCATGCGGTCCACTTGTTTGGCAATGGGAGCGGGAAGGGATACGCTGCGCCGGACTTGCTTTGTCGCTGGCATGGCATCATTATACACCAGTTTGGTGCATGCAATGGATATAACCCTAACTGAGGGAAGACGCGTAGCCCAGCTCCAGTGCCGCACGGATGAATGAAGTCTGCACCGCCCTGCTCTTCTCTTTGGGGTGCGATTCAAACTAAGTTATTGTCCGATGTTAACGCTATACTGAAGGTGTCCTCGTAAGCGAGTTTGGGGGCTAAAGTGACCGTGATGGCGTCGGTGGCTGCCTCGATTGGGGGAGTACTCAGCGTCTCCGCGATACTGGGAGGACTGATTATGATGAGCTCAATCAAGAAGTGCAAAAGCGTGTGGTGTGGAGCTGCGTTGCTGCGGAGCCCGGTTTGGCTGAGTGCTCTTCCCCATTCGAGAGTCAGCGCTAAAGTCTAACGGCCCACTCCCCAATTGCAACGCCAGGGGAGGTTCAACCCCTCCCCTCCGCACCTTCGTTTCACCAGCCGGCGTCACGACTTAATCTCACGGAAACGCTTGATATATTTTCGGGAAATTATCCGCCAGGATACGCAGTCCTTCCAGGCTGTTACCCGTTTCCACACAGTTCGTGGTCGAGATGTGAACCAGCCGCTCGCCGTTTACATCCCACGGCGCGGCAAGATGAAACATCACGGCTACGATGCGGGGATGGAATTTGCGAAAACTCTTCACTCTCCACTCCGCCCAGTGCGAGCGGATGGTTTCCGCTAATGCTTCGTTTACGACCCGGAGCCCTTCACCCTCAGGAGCAAAACAGACGAGATTACCCTCGAGCAGCGCACGGCTTAACGAAATTGCAACAATTCCGTAAGCCATCTCATTACCTGGTTTGTTGAGGTCTTTGCCGAGCTGCGACGCAGCGTCTTCAATATTTCGTAACACACTGTTTTCAGCGAATGGCCGCTTGCACTCCATCAGGAATGTCTGATCGAGTAGCCGCATTTGAATATCTGGCTCCCCCAACTCGATATCGGCCCCGCCATTTTTCAATGCTGCGGCCAATTCGAGTTCGAACATCATGTCCCGCGCAGCACTATTTCTGGACCTCTCGTCAGATGGCGAGATCGCGCCGTCGAGGGCGCGAGCAAGCTTAGCCTTCAGCGCGTCGGAACGATTTGTGCGGAACGCCTTCATGACCTCATACATCCCCATGACTTCAAACAAGCCATGAAGATAGTTCGGAATTGCAACACGCGGTCCTCCGCGCTCGATCCTTTCGCGCTGATCCCGGGCTTTGCGCACTAGCAGTGCAGCCTCGTGCCAACGGTCGCGTCTCAATTTAATTCCGAGCGACGAGAGCCAGTCGTCCAGCTCGTCCAACATTTCCGCTACGTGATCAAAACTTGCGATCTGCATCTTTCATAGCTCCTTTCCAAAGGCAAATCATGCCCAAAATTGCCGGGTGCCCAAGGTCTCGCGCCCTGCTTTTGGGCGCTAGCCTGGGTATCACTGCCCTCAGGCCGGGGCATAGCGTTTAATCGAGAGGCCCCGCGCCTGCTCCCGCGTCTTCGCGACATCATAGGCAAGCTGCATACGGAGAAGGTGATCCATCTCCGGCCCGAATGCCTTTTCGATCCGCAGGGCCATCTCTGGCGTCAGCGCGGCCTTGCCGTGCAGAAGATCGGACAATGTGGCTCGGCGCACTTGCAGAATCTCCGCCGTCGTCAGCTGATGCAGCGCCTCGCGCCAGCTAGTGGTACACCTCGCGCCGGTGGCGGATGCGGGTAATCTCCACCTTCAATCTCGCGTCGTCAATGGTGTACACAACGCGATAATCGCCGACACGAATGCGCCACTCGCGGTCTCCAGCTTGAAGCTTCTTGCAGCCCGGCGGGCGAGGATTGGAAGCCAGAGCCTCCGCCTTTGGAACAATACGGGCGATGAGCTTGCCGGGAAGTTTGCTAAGTTCCTTTGCCGCGCTGGAGGTGAAAGCGACATCGTACTCAGCCACGGAGCTGCCACTCCGGATCAGGTCGGCCTTTACCTTGGCAGAGGTATGCGCTTTCGTGCCGTCGAGAGCGAGATACGAGCACATCCTCGATGTCCTCCCAAAGCGCCTTGTGCTTTTTGAGGTTGATCACAGCCGCCGTCCTGCGTCCTGCCTCGTCGGTAATGAATTGAATTCCAGCTATGGGATCGCCGGCCTCGCAAGAGGATAAGAAGAAGTTCTCACCCTAATT
>CAWDPB010000111.1:0-19624 GCA_963804075.1 uncultured Acidobacteriaceae bacterium
AACCGGAGGTCAGGAGCCGAAAGCCAAGAGCCAAGAGCCAAGAACCAAGGCCAAGGGCCAAGGTCAAGAGCTAATACAGCGGCTCCTCGCCTTCGGGGCGTGTTTTCCAGCGTCGATGCACCCAAAGCCACTGGTCGGGATTGCGGCGGATAAAGCTCTCGATCACGCTGGTGAAGAGCGCGGTGTTGGCGACGATGTCGGCTTGATTCTCGGTGGTGCGGATCAGTTCCAACGCAGGATCGAAGCGCAAGATGTATTTGCGTTTCTTTTCGTCCCAGGTCGTGAAGCCGGGAACGACTGCGGCATCGGTACGCAGAGCGATGCGAGCAAGGCCACTGGCTGTGCAAGCGGGGAAGCCGAAGAAATCCACGAAGACGCCCTGCGGCGGAGTCATGTTGGTATCCATGAGAATGCCGACCGCTTCACCCGCGCGCATTGCGGCCAGCAGTCCCCGAACGAAATCGTCTTTGCTAACCGTGCGATTGCCGTGCAGGGTGCGATAGTGTTCCACCAGCCGGTCGAGATACGGGTTATCCAATGGACGCATGACAACCCAAAGAGGGTTTCCATGCAAAGAGTGCGCGAAGGCGGAAAGTTCCCATGCGCCGAGATGGCCAGTGAGGAAAAGCACACCTTTGCCGCGCGCCATCGCCTGCTGGTAATTTTCCACCCCGTCGTAGACAACAATATCGGAGACATTTTCCCGAGTGTAGGAGGGGAATTGGCAGAACTCGGCGAGTTGGCGTCCCAAGGAGACGAACTCTCCGCGAAGGATTCGCCGGCGCTCGTCAAGCGACATTGTTGGGAACGCGAGCGCAAGATTGCGCAGCCCGACCGCGCGCAGGCGAGAATGAAGATGGAAAACGGCGAGTCCAATGGAAATCCCAATAGCACGGGCGACGGAGCGGGGAAGCTGGCCCAGCAGCTTAATCCAGGGCCAGACCAGGGCGAACTCAAGGCGTTCTCGCACTGTGCCGGAGTGTAGGGGTTTGGAGGCGTGGGATGCAAGGAGGTCTGGAGATTGGGATGCGCTCACAGCGTTTCTCAACGCTGAGCCGAATGGTGCTCAAGGAGACGCAGCAGCTTGCGGCTGCGCGCTTTCATCGCGGGAGTACCGTTCCTCATCGCCTCGCGCAGAGCCTCGATCGCGTTGGCTTGAATCGCGGCGTCGCTATCGGCTAAGTCAGCCAGTCCCTGGAGCGCGCAGGTCTTCACGATCGAGCTTCGATCTTCCAGGTAGCGGTTCAGCAAAGACGCCGCGTATTGGCGCTCTTTTGCGTTCAGCCGGAGCCGTGGAACCATGGCAGCCAAATGCCAGCGCAGTTCTTGCTCCTCGGTTTCAGCCATCAGAGCCAGGAGTTTATCCTTGTGAGGCTGAAGCAGACCAGGAGTCACTCGTGACACTTTTTCGGCAGCATCGCCAGCCCGCATCCGTACCAACGCGTCCTCGGAGCGCAAGCCGGCGATCAACTCGCGAAACAGTTCAGGATTTTTTGACACGCTCGCAGCCACTTGATCTGCGCGGCCAATCGGATCTGCGATCCCCTCCTTTGAGGAGATCGAGGATGTTCTTCTGCGGCATTACGCGGATGATACTACTGTAGTGCGTCGAACAGATCAACCTTTATGAGTTCAAGTCGCGCGGTCTTTCTCTGCGTTCTTTGGGGATGTTCTCTGCGAACTTTGCGGTTAAACGCTTTATTTTCCTGCGCCATCGCACGCCATAGATAACAGTCGCTGTTTTCGGCGCACTACACTACGTGTGCGGATTGTGTGGCGGCGGGGCTTCGTCCCGCCTGGACGGGGCAGAGCCTCTTCGCCAGAACCTCCCCGCGAACCTACTTCGACGCGGACACAGCCCATTTCGCGAGCGTGTTCAGGAATGGGTAGGCGGACTTGGGCGCCTCGATTTCTCCCTTGAGAGAAGTCTTGAACGGCACCATGTGACCGTAGAAGTCGCGCGTGCTGTCCTTATCCTGCTTAATAACCGCGCCATTGAGTTCGAGGCCGGCGAACAGGCCACGCGAGCGCGAATATGTCAGAACCTGGGCGCGCATCTTCCAGTCGGTATCGGCTGCTGCGTGACGTCCCACAGGGCCGGCGGCGGCGCTGGCGTCTCCGCCAAGCTTGAACTTGCTGGAGAGCAGGTTATCCATACCATTCTTGTTCATGATCAGCATGACAACGTCGGTTGCCTGCCCGCCAATCTGAAGGCCAAAACTGCCCCCGCCGATCATGAAGAAAGCGGGAGCGCTCCAGCCTTTCTCGGTGCGGCAACTGGCTACTCCCCTGCCGTAGCGGCCGCCGAAGACGAATCCTCCGTTAAGGAGTGAAGGCACCACGGCCACACAATCGGCGGAGCCAAGAATTTCTTCGGGGATACGCTGATCTGGAGCATTCTGAATCTCCTCCAGCACAGTGCCGGCGGCCTCGACGCGGCTGGTAGCCTTGCCGCCAGCGTCAGTCTTGTCATCGTCGGCGGAAACAAAGGGAGTCAGAACAGCAACCAAAAGCAGAACCGGGAGGAGATTGCGCATGATGCCTCACTGGGGAGATCAAAGTTTGTAATCGGTTGTTTTTGATTCTAAACGATATAGATGCACGTTGGGGCGCGGACGTTGGTGAACTAGGTGAATACCTGTAGAAGGAGCGAAAAAATCGGGGCTGGACTCGGCGACCCTAATCTCCGCTTCCAACCCCGTCTCCCAGGTTCTGTGGTAGGTGAGGCGAGTATGGAGCAGGTCAGGAAATCGAACAAGATAACCAACGTCATTGTCCGGTGGTAACCAGCGGCAGTTCCCGGAGAACAGGCATTGAACGGAGTTTGGCTTTTCTGGAACTGAGGCTGGCAACTAACAGCTAGCAACCGAGAACGGTCTGCTGCATCATATCCTGCCGTTTGAGACGGCCGGGATGCCGTGTTCCCAAGAGCCTATTTTGCGGCTACCAGCGAGTGCGTGATGGCGTGCACGGATAACGCGATTCGGTTTTGTACTCCGACTTTACGCATCAGTTTGGCCACATGGGCCTTGACGGTGCGTTCTTCGATGCCAAGCGCGGAACCGATTTCTTTGTTCGACCGGCCGGCGACGAGCATCTCAAGAACTTCTTTCTCGCGGTCGGTGAAAGTGACGCGGCCTGCTGGGAAGATCCGGCCCGGCGAAGCGCTGACGCGCTCAATGAACGTCGAGAGCACGCGCCGCGGCGCCCAAACCGAGCCTTGATGAACGATGCGAAGAGCCTGAATGAACTCGGCTGGCGAAGCGGCTTCGTCGACATAGCCCTTCGCGCCTGCGGCGATGGCCTTAAGTACGCTCTCATCGTCCATGCCGGAACCGGTGACCAGAATCCGCAGGTCGGGGCGTACCGCCTTCATGCTTGCCATGATGTCGTAGAGGTTTTGCCCATTGCGGTTGCCGAGAAGAACCAGATCGATGGAGTTCAATTGTCCGAGCTCGGGCAATGACGCGGAGACGAGTTCCAGATCCGGCTCCGAATCGAAAAGGGCACGGAAGCCAACAAAACGCAGCGGGTCGCTCTCGACGACAGCCACACGGATAGTAGGTTTTTTTGCGACAGCAGCTTTCATTAAATTTCCCTGTTAGGATTGCTTCCTGATCAAGCTTGCCTTATTTAGTTAGGAATTGAAACGATTGGAGGGCGCATCCAATTACGCCGGTAACCCGGGAAAGGCGGGCTGGGGAGGGTTTTGGCATGAAGATAACGCGAAAACAGTGGTTTTGCCTGATGATTCTGGCGATCGGCATGTTGGTGGTTTCGGCCCCGTTGCGAGTTTCCGGCCAAGCTTCGCCGGCGGCGGGAGGGGTTTATCAGCCGAAGTTTCCGGGAGATCCGGCACGCTCGGAATCGGAAGCCCAGGCACTGGGTTACATGCGCGTTGTACTCCGCGCGCAGCACCTCTTTGAGAAAGCGCCACGGCAAATACGCCGATTCGCTGACCACGCTGGCCGGCACCGGCTCGTTCACCAAACGCATGGCGAGCACAAAGGATCGCGGGGATTACACGGCATCGTTCCATTCGCACAAAGGCAAAGAGGACGAGGGCTTTGTGCTGACCATGACGCCTAAGCAGATGGACGCCGACCACCGTTCGTTCTACGCCGAGGAAGACGGTGCAATCCACGCCGACGACCAGAAGCCAGCCGACGCGGACTCGCCGAAGGTCAAGTAGAAAAGATCAAGTAGAGAAGATCAAATAGAAACGGCGGAAATCAAGAGGGCCGGTCCGGCGGCGGTCCATCGTCGCTCTCTTTGCGGACCACGGGCGAGGGTGCCGGATTGGAAGTGCTACTCGTCTCTTGGGCTGTATCCGCGGCATTCAAGCGGCGCAACTCCTTCAAGATGTCGCCGCGGTCGCGGGCGCCATAGTCGCGGGCAAAGCGGGTGAGCGCCTCGCGCAGAATCTCGTGGTGATGCAGCTTATCCAGTCCTGGCTCGCGGGTAATGTTCAGCCACAAGCGATGCAACAGGAGCACGTCCTCGTCCTTCATGCTGGGTGAATGGGGGCCGATGCGGAACGTGTCGACGTGCGCCTCGGGATCGACGACCTGGAAGACGAATTGACGTTTAGGCTCCGGCAGGGCTTCCCAGGCACGGCCAAGGTTAAAGGCTTGCTCGGGCGGACTCATCTTGCTCGAAACGCCCGTGACCACGACGGATGACTCCAGGTTAATTGCCGTTTGCACGATGGCGGCCCAGACATCGACCGCTGGGACCACCAGAAGCGAGACTTTCTTGCCGAAGCTTTCCGCGACCGAGACTGCGCGTGTGAACAGCGTTTGCTCATAGTCGCTGAAGATCTGCTCGGGAGAGAGGTCATAGGCAGCCGCGCCGAAGCGGCTGATGCGAGCCGTCATGACGACCACGTCCTGCTCGCGGGTGTCAAATTTTTCCAGTGTCCAGTGCAAGTGCGTGAGCGTGTTGTAGTCGCGGACGGGCACCAGGATATTGCCGCGTCGGATCCTGAGGCTCTCACGCTCGACCGTGTCGCGTTGCAGCAACTGGAACTGATCGTTCTGCTGCTGGCCTTTTGCGTGTTTTTTTCGATTGGCGTATTCGGAAACGGTAAAGATGACAAAGAAAACGGCGGAAAACGCCACACCGGTCACGGTCGCAACCGATTTGGTGAACAGGTTTATGAGAGCCACCGCCAGCAAGACCATCGTGACCGACGCCATGCCGAAGGGAATCTCGTAGCGCCCGATGTGGAAATTGATCGGGACTTTCCAGCCGCGCTCGCCCTTGTACTTAAAGCGAAGCACAAGCATCGCCAGCCCTTTGAAGGCGAAGCTCCAGATCACCCCGAAGGCATAGGCTTCGCCGAGCGCGTAGACATCACCCCGGCTTGCGATGATCGTGAGGAGTTGCAGGGCGACAATGAGATTGATGATGCGGTAGCTGGTTCCGTACTTGCGTTGCGGGCGTCGGAACCAGTCGGCTAGCACCCCATCTTCGGAGACTCGGTTCAGTACGCCATTCGATCCGATGATGGCCGTGTTGACCGCGCCCGACAAAATCAAGAAGCCGACCACGACCACGAAGCCGCGGAACAGGAGGCGCAATAACTCCGGTCCCCACAAATACATCGCGAGGCCGGCAATGAGATTGTCTTTATAAACGGGAACCCGGACCGAGTCCGGAATGATCATGACGAACAGCAACGCCGTCAAACCAGTGAACAGGAAGCTGTAAAGCGCGATCACGATAGCGGCGCGCTTCAGGTTCTTCAGCTTGGGATGGGCGAGTTCGCGATTGACCTGGGCCAGCGACTCCTCGCCGCTCATGGCCAGAACCGAGTGGCCGAAGGCGATCAGGATGCCGAGGACGCCAAACCTCTGCGCGAGGCTCTGTTCCGGGAAGCGGTGGTGCAGGAAGCCCAGCGATTCCTTGCTGAAGTGCAGATTTCCGGGTGTAGGCAGGGGAACGTGCTGAAAGCCGTTCTTGAACAGAGTGAGAGCGGACCAGCCGAGCAGCAGCACGACCATCACGGTCGTGATTTGCATGACCCAGAGCGCTTTCTCGCTCGACTCGTGAATTCCCTTGATGTTCTCCCACCAGTAATAAATCGTGACAGCCAGTGCGAAGGCGACCGACGTCCAGTTCACGTCAAACTGCGGCGTGCCGTGGAACATGTGGTGCATGGCGCGCGGGATCCAACCGTGGGCGTCGGCGGTGACCAGAATCTCGTTCATAAGGCCGACGATGTATTGGCCCGCGGACACGCCGGAGATGGGGCCGGTGAGGACGTAGTCGAACATCAACGCCGAGACGCTCAGTTTGGCAAGCGTACCGCCCAGCGCTTCCTTGACGACCTTGTAGACGCCGCCGCGCACGAACATGGAACAGCTTTCGACATACACCGCGCGCACCGTGAAGGAAAACAGCATGACGCCGACAATGAACCAGGGCGCGGATTTCCCCACGGCCTGTTCGGCAATGCCGCCCGCGTAATAGGCGGAGGAAGCCAGGTCGTTGAGCACAATGGCCGCGGCGCGCCAGTAGGAAATGAACGTCAGCATCACCGACGTGGCGACAACGATTCGAACTCGATTGGAGCCGGGTTCGGAAGGTGGGGAGAACGAGGCCATGCAGGAATCGCCGCTTAGGAGTGGCTGGAATCCTCCATGTCAAACAGAGTCTCTGCGTCCTCGACGAAACTGACAAGAAGAACGCCAAGCGAGCCCAGGAGCCCGACAAGAAACATAGTCTCCAGAATCCGGACTACGACCAGAATGAGGAAATCAGTCAAGCAGATATAGTATTCGATACGCGCGATGCGGAATAGTCCGAAAATCGGGTAGTCTCCTAATCTGCTTTTTCAGTGATCACGCAGAAAACTTGAACCGATTACCAAACTACAAGAATAAGGGTTTGCCTGGCAGGTGCCTTTCTCCGTGTCTCCGTGACTCCGTGGTGGAATCTAAATTAGGACACTACTGAAAATCATTCCGTTAATCGAATCTCGAACCAACTTTGCTATTCTTCCGAGGTGCGACGCATCGATTCGAGCGCCTGGGGACTGGTTGTGGTGTCGGCGGTCTTGCAGGTAGTTATTTTTCCGCTGGCGGATTTGTACTGCTTGTCATGGATCGCGGTAACGCCGCTGCTGATCGCGCTCTTGCGCGCTCGTCCTGCAGCGGCGTTGCAGCTGGATGCTCCCATGGAGTTGGCGCCCACCTCGCCCGGCCAGGGATTCTTGCTCGCGTACTTGTGCGGCATTTTGTGGTCCGGCGGAACCTGTTATTGGGTTTTTGACACGATGCACCGCTATGGCGGGCTGCCGGTGCCCGCGGCGGCATTCGTGCTCCTGCTTTTCTGCCTCTACATTGGCCTGTACCACGGATTTTTTGGGTTGTTGGTAGCGCTGATGGCCGCTCCCGGAGCATCTCCGCGGCGCGCGCTGGCCGCAATTCCGTTTCTGTGGGTCGCGGTCGAACTGGCGCGCACACGCATAACGGCTTTTCCCTGGGAACTACTGGGCTATGCGCAGACTTCGAACGTCGCGCTCACCCGGATGGCTACGATGACCGGCGTGTACGGATTGTCATTTGAGATTGTGCTGGTCAACAGCGTGTTCGCCGCCGCGTTTCTGGTCGCAAAGAACGCCGGAAAACGCTGTTGGTGGCGGCCTTCGGAGCGGCGCTGGTGTTGCAGGGCGGCCAGTGGCTTATAAAGCCACCGGCCGGCGCGTCCGATCACGCGGCGCTCCTGGTGCAACCCAATATTCCTATCGTCGCGGAGTGGACTTCCGACTATTTTCAGACCACCATTTATGACCTGGCGCAGCTGAGCTTACGCTCCGCGAAAGAAAGACAAGGACAGCCTTACGATCTGATTGTTTGGCCGGAATCGCCGTCTCCTTTTTTCACGAACGACGCGCGATTTCGCGATCCAGTCAGTGCCTGGCCAGGCAATCGGGGAGTTGGGTGGTCGCGGGCGCCATCGGCATCGCGCCGCCGAAGGCGGAGGCAGCGTTCGCAGATTTTCAATTCGGCGGAACTGGTGAGTCCGCAAGGAGATTGGACGGCTCGCTATGACAAGGTTCATCTGGTGCCATTCGGCGAATATCTGCCGTTTCCGCAGGTGTTCGGTTTTGCCGGTGGACTGACGAAGGAGGTCGGCGAATTTCAGCACGGGAGTTCGCGCGCGCCCGCTCGATGCCGGTGCAGAGCGGCTCGGGAACGTTCATCTGCTACGAATCGATTTTCCCGACGAGGTGCGGCAGATTTGCCCGCTGATGGGCGCGCAGGTGCTGGTGAATATTTCAAACGACGGCTGGTATGGCGATAGCGGCGCATGGAAGCAGCACTTGCAGCAGACGCGAATGCGTGCCATCGAGAATGATCGCTGGATACTGAGCGCGACCAATACGGGGTTGACGGCGGCCATCGATCCCTGGGGACGAGTTGCTGCCAATGTTCCCCGCAAAGAGCGCACAGCTCTGGCCGCGCCTTACGCTCATATCGGGTACCACGTTCTACACGCGGCATGGGGATTGGTTTGCGATTCTCTGTGCGATAATTTCTGTGGGCGTGCTCGTGGCGCGTTTTGTGTTTCCGCGCCGAGAAGCAGAAACGAGCAACTAAAAGTGAGTGTTTAGAAATGTTGGATGAACTCGAACAGCAATATTCCTCTCTGAAGACCAAGGTGCACGACCTGCGGGAGTATCTTTGACGCGGGCAAGCTGCGCCAGCAATTAGCCGAAATCGAAAAACAGGCGGCCGATCCGGGCCTGTGGTCGAATCAAGCAAAATCCCAGCAGGTGATGCGCGAACGCAAGCGCCTGGAGGACGTGTTGTACGCTCGAAGGCGACCTGGCGCGCCGCACCGATGACATTGGCGCGTACTTCGACCTCGGCAAGGAAGGCGAGGACGTGGGCGCCGACTTGCAGCGCGAACTCGACGCGCTCCGCGAACTGGTCGATCGTGTCGAGACCGAAACCCTGCTTTCGGGCGAGAACGACGCGCGCAATGCCATCATGACGATTCATCCGGGCGCCGGTGGCACCGAGTCCCAGGATTGGGCCGACATGCTGCTGCGTATGTATCTGCGCTGGGCTGAGCGCCAGGGATTCAAGACCGAAATGTACGACTACCAACCGGGCGAAGAAGCCGGGATCAAGTCGGCCACGTTCGCCGTGAATGGCGACTACGCATTTGGGTTGCTGACCAGCGAAATCGGCGTGCACCGTCTGGTGCGCATCTCGCCATTCGATCAGGCCAAGCGGCGGCATACTTCCTTTGCCAGCGTGTTTGTCTCTCCGGAAATTGACGACAGTATTGAAGTGGTCATCAAACCGGACGACATTCGCATTGATACCTACCGCTCAAGCGGCAAGGGCGGGCAGCATGTGAATACGACCGATTCGGCGGTGCGGATTACGCACATTCCCACCGGCCTGGTAGCGAGTTGCCAGAATGAACGCTCGCAGCACAAGAACAAAGACAAGGCAATGAGCATGCTGCGTTCGAAGATTTACGAGTTCGAACTGGAGAAGAAGCGCGAGGTCACGAAAAAGATCGAGGATTCGAAACTGGATATCGATTTCGGCTCGCAGATCCGATCATACGTTCTGCAGCCGTATCGGTTGATCAAGGATCACCGAACGAAGTTCGAGATGGGCGACGTGGATCGCGTGATCGATGGCGACCTGACACCATTTATGCGGGCATATTTGCGCATGCGGCGCGGCGAGAAGAAATGATGCTCGTCCGGCAGTGTAGAGCGTGTTTGAAAAATAGGTTTGGGGAAGGGCACGGCCTCGGATCCCGCCCTGAGCGAAGCCGAACGGTGCCGCCAAGAACCGCTATAGAAGCTGCTTTGCAGTTTGCTGAAAAACTCGGAAGTTGGGGCGCGACCGGGAAGGGCACGAGTTCCAGACGTTGCGGAAAAAGTCAGGAACATCGGTACAGACTGTGGAAGAGCGGCCCCTCAGGGCCGCGTAGAGTCGCGATGATTCAGTCGGGGCTTTAGCCCCAGTGGTCGTTTTGAACATGTCAGGCGATTTTTTCCGCAACCTCTTCCGCTGGTGCCAAAATTGGCGCCAAATGAACAGCGCCTTCCAGCCGCTGGGGGAATGCCGAACGGCTAAGACACTTTTTCAGCAAACTACCACCGTTGACCGCGAGTGACCGAACATGAAGAGAACCAGTCCCAATAAGCCGCCCCCCTTCGGTCCCCGCCTCCACCGTGCCTTCCGCTACGCCGCGAAATGGCATGCCGGCCAGACCCGAACGTCCACAGCAGTACCCTACCTCTCCCATCTGATGGCCGTGGCGTCGCTGGTGCTCGAGGCGGGCGGCGATGAAGACATGGCCATTGCGGCCTTGCTTCATGACGTGGTGGAAGACTGCGGCGGGATGCCAAGGCTGCGCGAAATTCGCAGGCTATTCGGCCCGCGTGTCGCCAAGATCGTCGAGGGCTGCACGGATAGCTACGGCACGCCCAAGCCGGAATGGCTGGACCGCAAGAAAAACTATCTAGCGAAGTCAAGCACGCCGACGACGACACACGGCTGGTTTCGGCTGCGGACAAGCTGCACAACGTCCGCACCATCCTGACTGACTATCGTAATGATGGCGATGCCATCTGGGTGCGCTTTAATGGGAAGAGGGAAGGCACGCTTTGGTATTACCGCGCGCTGAGCGATGAGTATGCGCGGAAGCCCAATCGCCTAACCCGCGAGCTTGAGATCGCAGTCGGGGAACTGGAACGCTTATGCGGACAAAGCCCAAGTGACGGCGGGTCTAGGCCCCGCCAGAAACAGGGCAAAGAACGGGGCAAGCGCTCCTCTCCGCTCGCAACCAGCTCTCGATAGTCGGTCCGTTCCCTGCGCGGCAACGGTGGGAGATCAATCATGTCCCGGATGCTCGACCTAATCCGCAGCTCGCAGGTTCCGTCGAACCTGATGCAGTCGGCTGCGCGGGGATCGCTTTCGGTGCCGCCGGACGAGATGATCGAAATCCTCGTCTATCTGGCGCATCACAAGGTATTTGGTGAGCAAGCACGCCTGACGCTGGCGGGTTGGGACGAAAAGGCCAGCCTGGCCGCAGCTGCGAACTCGGCAACCAGTCCCGAGGTTTTGGCGTACTTTGTCGCGCATGAGAATCTGCGCCCCCATTTGTTGCCCGCGCTAGCCGAGAATCCTTCGGTCACCGAAGAGGGATTGATCGAGGTCGCGGCGCAAGGAGATCGCCTTGCCGCGGAAATCTTGCTGGCGAGCGCTCGCGTGATGAATTCGCGGGCGCTGCTGGCCGCGCTGCAATCAAATCCCAATCTGCGCCCGAATGAGGCGAACAAAGTAGGGAGCAAGCTGGCGGCGATGCAATCGGTTGGCGATTCAGGCGAAGATGAGTCTGGCGACGGAGATGCGGCTGGACCCGGTAACGAAGAGGATGTGCACAACCCCGCTGCCGAAGAAATTCTAGTCGGATTTCTAAAAGAAAACGCAGCCGAGGTCGAGTCGGAAAAAGACAAACCGTTTCAACCCATCGGCGGGCTACACGACGACCACGGCGACCACGCCACGGAAGCAACGGCTGCGCCGCCAATAACGAGCGCCGCCCCCGTAGCCCCGGGTCTCCACACCGTCGCCGCGAAAAGCGCTCACGGCGCGGCTGCTGCAACCGCTGCGGCTCACGCCAAAAAGCACGCTGTCCCGGTTCACGTGGAGAAGCGTGACAGCACGCTGCAAAAAATCGCCAAGCTCGATGTCAAAGGCCGGATTGCGCTTGCCGTCCGAGGCAGCAAAGAGGATCGTTCGATCTTGATCCGCGACGGCACAAAGCTGGTCGCGCTGGCGGTGCTCGAATCTCCCAAAGTCAGCGATGGCGAAGTGGAAGCGTTTGCGCTACAGAAGAATGTTCTCGAAGCCGTATTGCGTCAAATTCCTCTAAAGCGCCGCTTTGCCAAGAACTACAACATCATGCGCAATCTGGTCTACAATCCCCGCACGCCGCTCGATCTCTCCCTCGGATTGATGAAGGGATTGCTGGTTCACGACCTGAGAAATTTGTCCGGGAACAAAGAGGTTCCTGAGACGATTCGCAAGCTGGCTCTGCGTATGTACAAGCAGAAGACCGAGAAGAAGGGCCATTAGCTGGCAGGCTGCCGAAAAACTTGATCCACGGCGGTTTTGGGAAGTGCACGAGTCCCAGAGGTTGCGGAAAAGAGTCACAAATGTAAGGACCGCCGTGGAAGAGCGGTCCTTCAGGGCCGCGTAAGTCGCTTCGAATCAATCGGGGCTTTAGCCCCGGTGGTCGCTCTTGCCATGCCAGCGGACTTTTTCCGCAGCCTCTTCCATTTGTGCCGCTAAGCCGCTAAGAATAGACTCGCGTTTCCGCAACCGTCAGCCGCGAAGCGGGCGTAAGACGAGTTCCCAAAACCCTGAGAGCTTGTCGAACATTGAACGGACGGCCCAAGAACGGACGACCCAATGAAAAGTTCCGATCCAATCCGCGAACTCTTAACGCGCGTGAAAACAATTGCCGTTGTCGGCCTGTCGGATAATCCCATGCGTCCCAGTCACGGCGTGTCCGCTTACATGCAGGCGCAAGGCTACAAAATTATTCCCGTGAACCCGCAGATTGCGGAGGCTCTGGGCGAGAAGGCATATCCGTCATTGCTGGATCTTCCACCCGAACTTGCGAAGCAGATCAACTTGGTCGATGTGTTCCGCCGCTCGGAGTTTGTGGACGAGATCGTCGAGCAGGCCATACAGTTGAAAATTCCGGCACTCTGGCTGCAGGAAGACGTGATCAATGAACCCGCCGCCGAAAAAGCGCGTCAAGCCGGAATCTTCGTGGTCATGGACCGTTGCATCCTGAAAGATCATCGCGCCAGGTTTGGGTAGGATTTGCGGGCAGATTGTCGGCTTTCGCTATTCGGCTCTCGCCTTTCGCCAATTGCTTCTCGCATTTCGCTGTTCGTCCAATTCGCTCTTCGGTCGTTTCCTACTCCGCGTTATTTCCGGTTTTTCGTTTCCTGCGGATTGGGTGGTTTACTGCCTGGTGAACAAAGGGCCCCTTTCGCGGTCTTTCAAAATCAAAGACTTAGCGGGAGATTTTCGCCAGGTCTTTGAATATTCAGGACTTACCTGTAAAGTCTTTATTCGTCAGAGACTTAGATCATTTGATCAATAAATAACTGACATTTTCGTTCGACTGTGAGAGACTGAATTTATGAGCAGGAAGCGAGCGGGTCGGCGGAACTTTTCCGGGTTGGAGCGGCGGCGGATGGAGGGGGCTCGGCTGCTGCGGGAGGGCGTTCGGCAGGCGGAGGTGGCGAGGCGGCTGGGGGTGCGGCGGCAGTCGGTGGGCGGGTGGGCGAAGAAGATTCGGCGGGGAGGGGTTTGGGCGCTGAAGGCGGGGCGGCTGGGAAGACCCAAGAAGCTGCATGCGGAACAATTGAAGCGGGTGGAGAAACAGTTGGAGCGTGGTCCGCAGGCGATGCGGCAGAGGAAGTGGTCGGTGCGGCGGGTGAAGGAGCTGATTGAACGGGAGTGCCGGGTGCGGTACTGCGCGGCGGGAGCCTGGGGAGTGTTGCGCGGGATGGGGTGGAAGTGGAGGGGCGGCGGATGGGGATGGAGGTTAGAGGTCAGAGGTTAGAGGTTCTTCGGCTTCGCTCGGCGGGAAAGCCCCGAGCTTCACGCGGCGGTGAAATCCCACGCGAGCGAAGAGTGGGGTACCTGCCGCCCAAGGGTAAGAAAGAAACGGGGAACGTCCCGTCCTGTTCCCGCATTTTCCGTTCCCGCGTTTTTCGTCCAGTTTGGTTATGATGATGGGGAAATCGAATTCTGCGAAGCATGGGCCACCCGCCCTTCATACCTCAAGGGGTAGCAAACTATGGTGCCTCATTAGTTATGCCGAGCAGCGCACTAATTCCGCGGAGTCTTCAAAACGGAGTTGGTCTCGGATTCGAGCAAAAGTTACCGAAGCTTATCTCAGGAGAATTGCGAATGAACGGTGCTGAGGATATTGCAGGCAGGTATCTTTGAGCAAAAAGAGCCAGGGGAAACCAAAAGTCAGCCGGTCAATCCTCCAGATGACGGCGAAGCGAGCGCAGCTATTTTTTTTGAAGGCGGAGAGTTATTGTAGCCTCGACCTCCCGCCCTACTTTGTATTCTCAAAGATACTTTCCGCTGTATCCAAGAACCTGCTCGGAAAGACCCTCGCGGGCATGTCCTCTAAGCCTCGAGATTACGAGGGCGTTAACTATTCAATGCTCTCCAATAAGGATGGTCGCCATGCGTGGAGGCCCTTCCAACTCATCCATCCTGCGCTCTACATCGCCCTCGTGGATCAGATGACGCAGCCAGCGAATTGGAAGGTAATACGTGCCAGATTCAAGGAGTTTCAGAATCTGCCCAATTTCAAATGCCTCAGCATTCCGGTTGAGGCATCATCCAGCACCGTCGACAAGGCTGCACAGATTCGGAATTGGTGGCTCGGAATTGAACAGGGCTCAATTGAGCTGGCCCTGGACTTCAATTATGTGGTACACGCCGACATCACCGATTGTTATGCCGACATCTATACACACTCCATCGCATGGGCGTTGCATACGAAGGCCGTGGCCAAGACGAGGAAGGGGGATAAGTCACTGCTCGGGAACGTTATCGACTCGCACATCCAAGATATGCGACACGGGCAAACCAATGGCATCCCGCAAGGCAGTGTCTTGATGGATTTCATTGCCGAGCTAGTTCTCGGGTATGCCGATCTTGATCTCAGCAAACGCCTTAGTGACGCGGGTATTACTGAGTTTCAAATTCTGCGCTACAGGGACGATTACAGGATCTTTGTTCAGAATCCGCAAATTGGCGAAGCCATCCTGAAATGCCTGACAGAGGTGCTGATTGACCTCGGCCTAAAGCTCAACACCGGCAAAACTACTGGATCCTTGCAAGTAGTGGCCTCTTCTGTAAAGGCCGACAAGCGAAGTTGGCTTCGCGGCCGCCAAGGCGACCGGACTCTGCAGAAGCACCTACTGATAATTCACGCTCACGGTATCGACTTCCCGAACGCAGGTAGTCTCAACACCGCTCTCTTGCACTTCCATGAGCGACTAACGAGAGCCAAACGAATCCAAAACCCGCGCGTCTTGATCAGCATCGCCATAGACATTGCATACTCCAGCCCGAGGACGTTCCCGGTGTGTGCAGCAATTATCAGCAAGCTTTTGACTACCCTAGACAACAAGGATGATCGAGTCGAAGTAATTAAGAAAATCTACCATAAGCTTTCCCAGCTTCCGAACACAGGCCATATGGAAGTCTGGCTCCAGCGCATTAGTCACCCACTCGAGCCGAGACTGAAATATGAAGAGCAATTGTGCAAACTGGTGAAGAATCGAATCGCAGACATCTGGAATAACGACCGGATCACGTCAACGAAATTGAAAGCTGCGTTGGACCCGTTGCAGATTGTTAGCAAGTCGAAGCTGCGCGCCCTGAAGCCTGTCATCAAAACCGAAGGAGATCGCGCTCTTTGCTGCGTCGCGGTACTGATTGGCGGTGGCCCACCTTTAACGATCTTTGCGTGCACCATTCCCACTGAGGCTGCCCCATCCTTGCGTTTTTTGCAAGGGTGGGTGGCGATGCTGCGAGTGCTGTTTGATTTTGTTGTGGACGCGTGATCGAACCCGCTTGGCGCCGGCGTTTCCGGCTCCCGCTCATTGCTTGGCTCATCGAAAACCGGGACACTCGTAAATTAAAGGAATCCCACTGCAGAATCCGTGGCTCCACGCTGCCGTGGAACAAACTGCAGCCGGAAACGCTAACTCCCGGAGGGGCGCTTGCCGGGATGGGAAGGGTGTTTGATTTTGCGAATCTCTTCCAGCCGTTCCTTAATTCGCTTCTCCACACCCTCATTCGTTGGACGGTAGTAGATGCGGTTACGCAGGCTGTCTGGAAGACATTGCATGTCAGTTGCTTTCTCCTCCACATCGTGAGCGTATTGGTAGCCTTTGCCGTAACCAAGGCCTTTCATCAGGCTGGTCGGCGCATTGCGCAGATGCAGCGGAACAGGCTCGGCCGCCGTGCTTTCCACATCCCGCTGCACTGCGCCATAGGCCGTGTAGAGCGCGTTTGACTTGGGTGCGGCGCAGAGATAAACGATGGCTTGCGCGAGCGCCAGATTCCCTTCGGGCATGCCGATGAAGTCCACCGCGTCGCGCGCGGCCATACACAGAGCAAGCGCGTTGGGCTCCGCGAGGCCGATGTCCTCCACCGCCATGCGTACCACGCGGCGGGCGATGTAGAGCGGGTCTTCTCCCGCTTCGAGCATGCGCCCAAGCCAGTAGAGCGCGGCATCGGGATCGCTATTGCGGACTGATTTGTGCAGCGCCGAAATCAGGTTGTAGTGCTCTTCTCCCGCTTTGTCATAAAGCAGGACGCGCCTTTGCAGAGCTTCATGAACGATTTCGTCGGTGATCGTGCCAGACGTTGAGTCCCCTGTTTCATCGGTATGAAGCAACGTCGTCGCGGGAGACGCCGACGTGTGCGATCCGCCTGCGAGCGAGGCCGCGACATCGAGCGCGTTGTAAGCGCTGCGTCCGTCGCCGCTAGAATATGAAGCGATCTTGCGCAGCACATCGTCGGAAGCCTGGAGATGAAGCTGACCAAGACCGCGTTCGCCGGCGGCCAGTGCACGGCGCAGCAACAGAACGATCTGATCCTCGGTGAGTTGTTGGAGCACATAAACGCGGCAGCGCGAGAGCAGAGCGCCGTTAATTTCAAACGAAGGATTCTCCGTGGTTGCGCCGATCAGGCGAATGCTGCCTTTTTCCACATGAGGCAGGAAAGCATCCTGCTGCGCCTTGTTGAAGCGATGGATTTCGTCGACAAATACAATCGTGCGCGTTCCATACTGGCGAGCGCGGTCGGCATCGGCCATGACCTGCTTGATTTCCTTGATGCCGGCAAGCACGGCGGAAAACTCGATGAACTCGGCTTTTGTGAGTCCGGCAATGATCTTCGCAAGCGTAGTTTTGCCAGTCCCCGGAGGGCCCCAAAAAATCATGGAGGCGGGATCGTCGCGCTCGATCTGCACGCGGAGCGGCTTGCCAGGACCAACCAGATGCTCCTGCCCGACGAACTCTTCAAGCGTTCGCGGCCGCATGCGGTCGGCCAGCGGGCGCGCTCCAGGCGCGAAAGAATCTTGATTCGGAATGGGAGCGAATAGGCTCATAAAAGGTCAGAGGTCAGATTGCAGAGGTCAAAGCCCTAGGGCGCATGCACATCAAGGTGTTGACCTCCGCAATCTTACCTCTCACCTCTGACCTGCCCTCGCCGCTTCATACAGCACGATACTCGCCGCGACTCCCGCGTTCAGCGATTCGACAGGACCGGACTGCGGAATCACCAGCGTTTCATCCATCTGATGCATAATGTCGCGCGGCAGACCAGCGCCTTCGTTGCCGATGAAGATGGCGAGCGGCAAACTCCAATCAGCTTCAGGCAGCGGCGTTCCTTGGTGCGAAGAGGTTGCCAGCATGCGCACGCCGCGGCTGCGTAGAAGCGGTATCAGTTCCCCCGAAGAAATCTGAAGAAATGGCAGGCGGAAGATTGACCCCGCCGAGCCGCGAAGCACTTTCCAATTGTAAGCGCTGACCGTGCCTTCCAGCAGGAAGACGCCAGCCGCGCCAAAAGCTTCGGCGGAACGCAGGATCGTCCCCAAATTGCCAGGATCCTGTAATCCGGCTGCGGCGACTAGTGGTCCGTGGGTAGCACGCTCAAGTAGTTCAGAAGACGAGAACCTCCGAAGTTTCAGCAAAGCAGCCACGCCCTGCGGCGCTTCGCTGGGCACAATGGAATTAAAAAGCGCTGCCGGCAGAATCAGCGTCTCTGTGCGCGCGCCGATCTGCGGCAAAAGCTTCTGAGCCAGTGGCCGAGCCGTTTCACTGAAGAAAACACTCTCTAAGTGCTGGCCGTTTCGCAAAGCTTCGTCCAGCAGTTTGATGCCTTCTATGGCGCACTCTCCCTGTGCCGTCAATTCCGCGCGGCGAAAGGCCTGGCGCAGTTCTTTCAGGCGCGCATTATGACGGCCGGAGATGGCGTGCAGACGTTCCATTGGAGCGCGGGTTCGCGTGGGGTTCGTATGCGGCTTCACGGAAATGAGATTAACTCGGGATTAGGATAATACGAATCCGCGCCCGGGAAATCCACGGCCGATACTTCGGCCCAACCCCGATCTATGGTACATTTCAGTGTTTACGCCGAAAAAGTCTACGTCCTGAACCAGGAAGGAATCGAGTGCGCGCGGAAATCCTAAAGATTCATGCCGAAAGCCCGGAAGCTTCGCTCGTCAAATACGCTGCTGAACAGATTCAAGCGGGGCAAGTGCTGGGCATGCCCACCGACACGTTTTATGGCCTGGCGGCCGACCCGTTCAACCTCCGCGCGGTAGAGCGAGTATACGAAATCAAGTCGCGGTTGCGGCATAAACCCCTTTCTCTGCTGATTGAACACGTCGATCAGGCGGAAGAGTTTGCCCGCCCGCTTCCCGGCGATTTTCACCTGCTGGCGCGGCGTTTCTGGCCCGGACCGCTGACCATGATCGTGCCCGCCGCCTCGCATTTGCCTCTCAAGGTCACCGCCAATACGGGCAACGTGGCCCTGCGCGTACCGGCGTCCGCGATTCCGCTGGCGATCGTGCGCGAGCTGAAAATTCCCATCACAGCGACCTCGGCCAACCTGAGCGGCGCCACGGAATGCACGTCGGCGGATCAGGTGCAGGATCAATTGCAGGATCGCATCTCGCTGATCGTGGATGGCGGGAAATCTCCGCGTAGCGTAGCGTCCACGATCGTTTACTTCAAAGAGGACGGAAGCTGGCAGATTTTGCGCGAAGGCGCGATCCCAGCCTCGGAAATCGTGGAAGCCCTCTCGTAAGAGGGATCTGAGATGGCAGAAGTTCCCCATCCAACCAATCAAAAGGACTCCTTTTGGTTTCGTCCCGGTTCACTCTTCCTGCTGGCACTGACGGTTGCGCTGCTGGCGTTCTTGGGCGCGACCGGTATACGCATTGTTCGGGCCGCTGGCGAATCACCCACTGAGAACGCCGATGCAATCGTGATCTTCGGAGCCGCACAATATGCGGGGCACCCCTCGCCGGTCTACAAAGCACGCCTCGACCACGGGTTCGACCTGTTTGAAAAAGGAATGGCGCCGGTCGTGATTACGACCGGCGGGGCCGGTCAGGATCCCGAGTTCAGCGAAGGCGGAGTCGGTCGAGATTATCTTCTTCGCCGCGGTGTCCCGGAGAAAGCGTTGATTGCCGAGACGCAAGGATCGGACACCGCACAATCGGCGGCCCGTGTCGGCAATATCATGCGGGTGAATGGAATGAGGCGCTGCATTGCCGTGAGCGACGCCTATCACGTCTTTCGCATCCGTGCTTCGCTCCAGCGAGAGGGGATTGAGGTTGAAGTAGCGCCCCGGCCGGAATCGCGTCCGCATAAACGGTGGGAGCGGTTGTTGGCGGTGATGCGTGAGGCAATGAGCTATCTGGCCTGGAAGGCGGGACTGTCGTAAAGCGGAGCAAGCCAAGGACACAGATGAACAAACCGCATTCCAAATATCTGCACGTTTACGCCATAGTGAGG